>JAHJDU010000481.1 GCA_018812385.1 Pseudomonadota bacterium | reverse complement strand
TGAAAAAATCAATCAGGATATTACAAATAGACGATCAACAAAACGGTTTGATTTTATGGACAATATAAATGTTTTTGATTGATACTGATATTATTATTTATTCTTTAAAAAATAATATAATACTGGGTAAGATCAGGCTCGTAAAACAGGAAACAAAGCATGTTAATTTGATGCAAAGAGGGGGCTCTTAACTGGTCGGCATAAAAATAGGAGTTAAAAATGGCACAGATAGCTGAAATAAAAAAGAAAATTGAAAACTTGCCTAAACAGGAATATGACGTTTTAAGGCAGTGGTTTGCAGAAAAAGACTCGGAAGCATGGGATACGCAAATTATAGAGGACTCAAGGTCTGGGAAATTAGACTTCTTGGTCAAAGAAGCTTTACAGGATAAAAACAATGACAATTTGAAGGCGTTGTGAATGCATAGGACGAGTTCTCGATTTTGGAAATGCCTTGATAAGCTTCCATATTCTATCCGGAAAATTGCTGATGAGAATTTTGAACTTTTGAAAGACGATTCTTATCATCCTTCACTTCATTTTAAAAAGATTGGATCTTTTTGGTCAGTTAGAATCGGTCTGAACTTTAGAGCGCTTGCTATAGAAGATGGAGAGGACTTCATTTGGGTATGGATCGGGAATCATGATGAGTATGAAAGACTGTTGAAATAATGAGGGGACCGGCTAAATCAACAAAGAATTTCTAAAATTACCAATAATACCAGTTTTGGTAATATTGAAAGTGTTTTACAGGATGGAGAAACGTTATCAAGTTTTGTAATTCAATCACTGCGTGCTGGCATTCAATATCGACAGATGCAAAAGGAGTTCATTGCACGTGGTTTTGCATCACGGGAAGAAGCACGACGGACCGGTGAGTATTTTGATGCAAAGGATGTATTAAATGACCTCGATGCTATGCTCTCAAATGCAGAAGCTGAATGAGTTATCGAGTCCGCTATACCAGGGGGCAAAAAATGATATTAAACGGTTTTATCGCTAAATAAGGTTTATGAGTTGAAAATCGATATAGATAACATAACACTCCAGATCGAAAAGTATGTGTCATCACATGACAATATTGCCGTTGTATATTTATTTGGATCTGCAGCAACAGGGAAGATGCGACCCTTAAGTGATCTCGATATAGCCATTATGAGTACACGGAAAATAGACGGCTTTGAAAGGATTGCAATGGAAACAGAGCTTTCCTGTTTATTGCATATGGATGTGGATTTGGTAGTCTTTCATCAGGCTGAAGTCCTGCTGCAGCATCAAATATTAAAATATGGTCATCTCCTCTATGAAAGGGATCCATCGGTGCGGGTGAAACAGGAAACCACGTCAAGACGTGAATATCTTGATACCCGTTTTCTATTTAGAGAGCTTGCGGTGTGATATGGTTGACAAGGAACTGCTCTCACGAAAAATATCTAATCTGTCTTATTATATATCTGAGCTTAAAGGTGCTAAAGATATCAATTGGGAAAAATATACCAGTGATTTACGCAGCAAAGCATTTATTGAGCGTTATTTGCACCTGGCAATAGAAGAGGTCTTTGATATCGCAAATCATCTTGTTTCCTTTTGTCGTTGGCGGGAACCAACAGGATACCGGGATTTGTTTTCAGTATTGCAGGAACAGGGGGTGATACCAGATAATCAGCTGTCAACTTTTCAGAATATGGCATCATTTAGAAATATGCTTGTCCATCATTATGAAAAAATTGACGATGAAGTTGTTTTTGGACTTTTTAAGAAACGTCTGTCTGATTTCACTGTCTATATTGATCTTGTAAGAGAATGGGCTGAGGCCAATTCAGACGTGTAGTTATCGATAACACCTTTGTGCCTTAGTGTCTTAGTGCGAGAATAAAGATGATAAATAAACATTTCTCTATTAAAAAATTATCAAAAATACTAGAGCAAATAGTCGAAATAGATTTCGCTTTAATATTTGGATCTGCTCAAAAAGGGGAGTTAACAGGCTCTTCAGATATTGATATTGGGGTTTATCTTAACACTTCCATTACGACGGACCTCCTTTTAAAAATTGTAGAAAAAGTTGAAAATCATACACACTGCCGATGCGATGTATGTATATTAAATAGTGCTTCAGAGATTCTCAGGTTTGAAGCATTAAAAGGAAAATTGCTCTTTGCCAGAGAAAACAAAATTGATGATTATGCCTTGTTTTATTCACTTACATGTAGAGAATATGAGGATAAAATAACCTGGATGAAGAAACAACTTTCTTACAGAGGGTATTCTTAATGGAAATAAATGGTGTGATTGAAAAAAAGTTAAGACTTCTTGAGCAAAGACTGAATGAAATCAAGGAATGGAATATAACTGAGTATTCTAATTTTAAAAGTTCGTCATTAAAAATAAATGCTGTTGAACGTGCATTGACAGTATGTGTAGAAATAATGATAGATGTGAGTGAAAGGATTCTGGCAATTAAGAAGCTTCCTCCCAGAAATTCATCAATTGAAAACTTCCAGGAGTTAGAGAAAATTAAAGTAATTCAATCATATGCTAGATATGCAGATATGGTTAGGTTTCGCAATTTTGTAGTTCATAGATATGAAAATATTGACACGCAGATTTTATTCACAATAATAACAAAAAAATTAAATAATTTTTCTGCGTTTATCGATGAAATAAGAAAGTACCATCAACGCATGGATCACTGATATCCGTGCCCGGCAGCGAACAAACAGAAACAGCATTATCCTTAAACTCAGCCGCCTTGGATGGCCCCAGGAAAAAATTGCAGAAACAATAGGCTTGAGCCAAAACCGTAATCGGAAATAGTCGGAAATGCCAATATTGGCAATATCGACACTTTGCTCTCCTAGGGCCATGACATGGAATACATAGCCGCTCATTACCAGATGGACCTTGCCCAAACCAACAACAACCCTGGCTTTCCTCAATGCTGACTGGCGTGATTTTGAATCCACACCAGCCGCAGAAGAAAAACCCGATAAAGCAATCACCATATTTGACTACCACAAACTTCTTTCAGAAACTGGATGGAAAACAATCTTTCGCATAGAATGCCCCCTGTCCACGGAACGTCTGACGGGGAACCAGGTACAGAAAATGCAGGACAAACGCATCCTGGGCACCATCGGAAGAACACTTCTAATAGCAAAAATTAAATAAACCATCTGAGTCATCAGAGAAAATCTGCGTCCCATAAAAAAAAACCTGATCCAAAACTTCAGCACCAGACAGATGAGTTTTTAAAGTTGGCAGGCTTATGGAAAGGCGATGAAAGTGCTGAAAAAATCATTCAGGATATTACAAATAGACGATCAACAAAACGGTTTGATTTTATGTACAATATAAATGTTTTTGATTGATTTTAAGGGACAGTGAATTCCGCAAATATTTTGACAGTAGCGAATAGATTTGGTATTCTATGATCAATAAAAAAATTTATCGCTATTCTCTTTAACATTGAAAGGTGACGTAAATGATAATCCAACCTAACATTGAAGAAATAACTAAAAATTTATTTAGTTTGTCCAAAAAAGAACGATTGGAAATAGCAAGATTTATTTTATTTTTGGACAATCAATTTTTAGATATTGATGTCGAGTCAGTCTGGGAAAATGAAATCATAGATAGAGCCCGAGCTGTTGATGAAGGAACGGCAATAGGTATTGATTTTAACAAAGCACTGAAAAAAATTGAAAAACGATTTGCAGTATGAAAGTGATAATACTTCAGCAAGCGTTTAAAGAATTGAATGATGCCATAGAATATTATGAAGAACAACAGAACGGATTGGGCATGAAACTGAAGGAAGAAATCGACCATTATGTTAAATGGATTTCAAACAATTCAAATGTTCCCAAAATACGATCCAATGGTTATCGTAGAGTAAATCTAAAAGTGTTTCCTTATTTCATAGCCTACACAATAAAGAAAGAAGCAATCTGGATTCTTGCGATTGCCCACGGCTATCGAAAACCACAATATTGGATTAAAAGAAAAAGTAATATGATTTGAGTTAATATAATTTTCAATTTTCCCCACATTAACCTTGATAGAACCGAATTAAAATTGTCAACGCTGATAAAGAACTTTTGTTATTGTAATTTCAAAACATGTTCAGAATATCTTGGTCTTTAAATTATGATAAATTTTGATCTATCAAAAAAAAGATCCAATTTCCTTAATATATCTCCATTGTTGATTCTTCTATGTGTAATTTTTCTTATTGTCTTTTCCCCGGTTTTAAAGGGACTCATCAATGCATGGACTAATTCCGAAGACTATTCCCATGGTTTTTTTATTATTCCGATAAGCATATACCTGATATGGATGAAAAAGGATAGGATCATAGAGATCCCCAAAAATAATCAACGGATAGGATTTTTTGTTTTCCTTTTTGGTCTTTTGACTTTTATTGTAGCAAGTTATGCCTATATTACCACCTTAGCATCTATGGCAATGCTTATCACTTTATATGGTGCGATTTTGTATTTATATGGTTTCCGGATGTTTCGGCTGCTGCTATTCCCACTATTCTTTCTTGTTTTAATGATTCCTGTTCCAATTGAAACTTTTTGATAT
>JAHJDU010000480.1 GCA_018812385.1 Pseudomonadota bacterium | reverse complement strand
TTCAAATAGTGTTATGGATCTTATAAAGGAAGACAAACTGGATGAGGCAGAATCCGTATCCAAAAGACTATTGAGTGAATATCCTGACCAAATTGATGGTTTTGAGCGTTTGGGTCAAGTCTATGAAGCCCGGGGGGAAAAACAGGTTGCTGCTGACTATTACCAAAAGGCTGCTGCTTTTGCCAAAACAATGCCTGGTTTCGATAAAGAAAGCGTTGAATATTACTTGTCAAAAACAAAGAAAATGAGAGAAGAAAAAAAGTAAAAGAATTAAATCCAAAGAAAATATACCCTTTAAAAAATCTTTAGAAGAAAATCACGCAACAAAAAAAAGTCGCAACATAATTGGAGACTAAAATTAAGCGAAAAACATTCTGATATGGTGCGGACTTTGTCTATTTATGTTGGGACTTTTTTGAACTTTGATCGGGAGTTGAATTGTTCTGGAAGTCCTGGATAGCGATTTTCCCGGTAACATAATCGATGATACCAGAAGTTCTCAGACATTGCTGGCTATGATTGCAATGCCACCCAGGGCACCTCACATTCCCCATTTTCAGCTGAGACATAGGCAAGACCGTCTGAAATGGTGATGGAAAGATTCATGGTTCGTTTCACCAACTCTGCCAATGTTTGTACGCTTTTCCAGTGAAACTGAAAAACAGAAATCTTTAAATCGTTGAATTTTGCCTGTTCCTTTGCCCACCAACTATCAGATTTTAAGTTAAAAGAATACACCTTAACGGTTGGAGAAAGCCGGGTTGCTTTTTTCATTCTATCAAAAGTTGGTTCCCCAATATCAATCCACAATGATATTCGATCATCCAATGTGTGCACCCAGATATCCGGTTCCTCCACGGATGAAAGCCCTTTTGTAAAAGATAAATATTCCTGGGCATTCATACAAAAAGCCAGAACTCTGGCCATCATGCGTTCAAGTGTTTCAGAAAGGATGAATTAACCAATCATGCTGGGTATGTCAAGCCCCAGGATATCAGCGTTGCCAGGCCACCAGTGGCCAGAACCCGGACAGGGGCGCCCATTTCTTTGGTCATCCGTTCTACCATGCCATCGACCATGGCGGCATTGCCATGAATGAGTCCGGATTTAATGCTGCCAATGGAGACAAAATAATTTCCAGGCAGGAGAACGGCTCTATTATTTTTGCTGAAGCATCCTGATGACTTCAACCAGCCTTGAGGTAAGATGGTCATGGTATTTTTTACCGCCTTCAATGGATGCTTTTGAAGGTTCTCCCATGGTTCCCCCGGATTTCAGGGTTGACGCTTTCATCTCCTCAAGGCTGGAAGGAACATAACACAGAGTATCTTCTTTATAGGACGGATCAACACTATACAGATGCTTTTTAGGGTGAGGGTTGTCAATGGCCCGGTCCATTTTTACAAGATCAGGATAGCGGTACATCATGTGCGAGCCTTCTATCTCTTCTGCATGACCCACCTCTCCCCAGCCAAGTTCTGAGGTAATTGTTTTTGACATGTAGGCAGGATCAAAAATCACCAGTTTAACGCCAAGTTCACGCTTTGCGCGTTCACCAGCTATCTGCATCCAGGCAATATTGACTATCCTGTGGCCATTTATTAAAACAAATTTATCAAACCCGTGATGGTGAAGGGAAGATATGATATCAAATGCGATTTCAGCCAGGATTTCAGGCCTGATGGTTATTGTTCCGGGCAATATCATGTGATGGGGACTCCATCCAAACCATAGAGGGGGTGCCACAGGAACATTGGCCTTTAATGCAGCATCCTGGGCCAGGGTCATGGCCACCATGGTATCTGTCCCGACAGGCAGGTGGGGGCCATGTTGTTCAGTGCTTCCAAAAGGCAGTATAATGGTTTTTAAACTCTCATCAATTTTTATTTTGATTTCCTCCCAGGTCATTTCCTGGAGCCATACGCGATCTGTCATATTTACCTCTTTTTGTGTTGTTTCTGTTTTACTCAGTCCTGATTTTGTTTATTTCATGTTTTCCAAAAAATGGGTGTCTATATCTCCTGTTTGAAAATTATCATTTTCAAACACTTTTCTATAAAACCCGATTGTGGTCTCAATCCCTTTGATCTCAAACTCGGCCAGGGCCCGCCTCATGCGATTGATTGCAGCCGGGCGGTCCTGGGCCCATACAATAAGCTTTCCAATAAGGGAATCATAAAAAGGGGTTACCATGTATTTATCATGGATATGGGTGTCAATTCTTATTCCAGGCCCTCCTGGAAAAATTATAGACTCAATCTGCCCGGGTGAGGGCATAAAGTTATCATTGGGGTCGGTTGCGTTTATCCTGCATTCCATGGCCCATCCATTAAGGCGTATATCCTCTTGTTTTATCTTAAGCTTTTCTCCTGCTGCAATTAAAATCTGCTGGTGAACAATATCAACACCAGTGACAAGTTCTGTTACAGGATGTTCAACCTGGATTCTTGCATTGACTTCCATAAAATAGAAATTTTTATTCTTATCCACAAGAAATTCCATTGTTCCTGCATTTGTATATCCGATGGATTTTGCGATTTTAATGGCTGTTTTGCCAAGTTTTGCGCGAAAGGTTTCATCAACCAAGGATGAGGGAGATTCTTCTATGAGCTTTTGATATCTCATCTGAATACTGCATTCCCTTTCTCCCAGATGGATATAATTGCCGAAATTGTCGCCAAGGATCTGAATTTCAATATGCCGCGGTTTTTCAATATATTTTTCAAGATATATATCAGGATTTCCAAAAGCAACCCTTGCCTCTCCTGAAGCAATGGAAAATGCAGATACAAGTTCTTCTTTGTTGCGGGCTATTCTCATTCCACGGCCGCCACCGCCTCCTGCAGCCTTTAATATAACAGGATAACCAAGCCTTGCTGCAATGTCACAGGCCAGGTCTGATGAAGATACGATATCATCGCTTCCCGGAATAATAGGAATTCCAAGGCCCATCAGGGTCTGTCTTGCTGCTGATTTGTCACCGGCCTTTGCAATGCTTTGTGCAGAAGGGCCGATAAAAATAATATTATTGTCAATACAGGCTTTTGCAAAGTTGGCATTTTCAGAAAGAAAACCATATCCCGGGTGAATGGCATCGGCCCCGGTCTTTTTTGCTGCAGAAATTATATTATCAATATTTAAATAACTTTTGCGGCTGAGGGCAGGGCCGATATTAACGGCATCATCTGCATATTTTACATGGAGACAATCTTTATCTGCATCTGAAAAAACAGCAATGGTTTTAATCCCCATTTCCCTGCAGGCACGAATTACCCTGACAGCAATTTCCCCTCTGTTTGCAATTAAAATAGTTTTAAATATCATGTTTTCCTCAAAATTTTTAAAGGCAATGCAATTTTTAATCTGGTTGAATTTCTATCAATGCCTGGTTTTTCATGACAGGATCTTCGTTTTCCACTAAAATTTTTGTGACAATACCGGATTGTTCGCTTCGAAGTTCAGTAAAGATCTTCATGGATTCAATCATGCACACAATATCCGAGGTATTGATCTTCTGCCCTTCTTCCACCAGAAATTTTTCACCGGGTGCAGTAGATCTGTAAAAAGTTCCCATGACCGGGGATGTGAGGGTGTAGATTTTATCGCCCATTGAAGTTCTCCTTATTCTCTTTTT
>JAHJDU010000479.1 GCA_018812385.1 Pseudomonadota bacterium | reverse complement strand
GATCTCAATCTCCGGATATACCCGGCAGGAAAAAAAGGTGATTGCTGAAAAACACCTTTTACCAAGAAAATTGAAAGATAACGGGCTTGTCCGCAGATCAGTCAAAATAAGCTCCGGCGCAATGGAGCAGATTATTGCAGAGTATACACTGGAAGCGGGCCTGCGTGGTCTTGAAAGGAAACTGGATGCTATCTGCAGAAAAATTGCAAGAAAGATTGCAGAGGGTAAAAAAGGTAATTTTTTAATAACCAGGCAAAATCTTACAAAATATCTGGGGCCGCCAAAATATATTTCTGAGCTTGACCAGGAAGAAAGTCAGGTTGGTCTGGCAACGGGGCTTGCATGGACTGAAGTCGGTGGAGAGCAGCTTTATATTGAAGTGTCTCTTTATCAGGGCAAAGGAGAATTGCTGGTAACAGGGCAGATAGGTGAAGTGATGCAGGAGTCTGCCAGGGCTGCTCTTACATATACAAAAGCCAATGCAGATAAATTTGATATAAGTAAAGAAGATCTTGATAATAATGATATTCATCTTCACGTGCCGGCAGGTGCCATTCCAAAAGACGGCCCTTCAGCCGGGATTGCCATGGCAACAGCATTGATTTCCGCATTTACGGGGCGCAAAGTAAATAATAAAGTGGGCATGACGGGTGAAATTTCCTTGAGAGGAAGGGTTTTACCCATTGGCGGACTTAAAGAAAAAGCCCTTGGGGCGTTGCGGGCCGGGATAGACCATATAATCATTCCCGAGAAAAACAGGCATGATTTATATGATATGCCAAAGGTGATCAAGAATAAAATAAAGTTTACTTGTGTTAAGGATATCAGGCAAGCCCTTGAAATCGCCCTTGAAGAAAAACCCGTAAAAGAAAAACCCGTAAAAACAAAACCAGTAAAAACAAAACCCGTAAAAGTAAAAATTAAAAAAGAAAAGGCTTAAATAGAGTGAAACTTCTTTGTCTGAGCACAGCAGAACAAGGATGCAGCCTGGCAATTGTTGATGGGGATTCTCCTGTTTGTGAAGAATTCTGGGAAGTTAAGCAGACCCATTCCATACGATTGGTAAAAATGATTGAACATATGCTTGGAAAAAGAGCTGGCCTGGAACTTGCTGATATTGACGCTTTTGTTGTTGCCAGAGGGCCGGGCAGCTTTACTGGACTTCGCATAGGTATCAGTGTGATCAAAGGCCTGGCCTATGCCATGAGAAAACCTGCCCTTGGAGTTTCAAGCCTTGATGGTATAGCCTTCCGCTTTGCCTATTCATCCATGTCCGTCTGTGTCATGATGGATGCCAGAAGAAACGAAGTCTATTGTGCAGCCTATCAATTTGATCATGGCGGTCTTGTCTCCAAAACCAGTGAAAGAGTTGTCAGCCCGGAAGAGGCCATCAAGATGACAAAAGGACCCACACTGTTTGCAGGGTCAGGGTCAAAAGCCTACAGAGACATCATTGAACAAACAGCTGACCATCCCGTAATTGCCCACAATTTTCTGAATTCTGTGAACGCGGCCGCATTGATCCGGTCCCTTTCTTCAAAAGACAATTTTTTAGATAACCCGGAAAATATCCTTGCTCCCAGCTATATCAGAAAGTCAGATGCCCAATTGCAATTTGCTGTAAAATAAGTATATTGACATTGTGATGGATATTTTGATACTATGACAAGCTCATATTTGCGGAGTTGTAGAAAGTTAAATTATGGATAATTCAAAATGGCCGGCGCGGGCAGTTTTACCTGTTGCACAACCCGGCCTGAAATTTATTTTTATAACCATCCTCATTACAGGGATGCTTTTTTATTTTGAGTGGATTTTATTTGCCTGGTGCTCCTTTGCAGTCACTTTATTTGTCTGCTGGTTTTTTCGAGATCCTGATCGGTCTGTCCCTCAAGATGAAAAAAGCCTTATCTCTCCTGCTGACGGAAAGGTTATTATTGTTGAAAAACAGGAGAAATGTGAATATTTATCTGACCCCTGCATCAAGGTCAGTATTTTCATGAATGTGTTCAACGTGCATGTGAATCGAATTCCCTTTGATGGGAAGGTGCAAAAGGTTGAATATCATCCTGGAAAATTTATGAATGCATCCTTTGATAAAGCATCTACTCATAATGAGAGAAATGCATTGATGGTTAAGACTGCTGATGATACAAGTTTTGCAGTGGTCCAGATAGCCGGGCTCATTGCCCGGCGGATTGTGAATTGTGTTCGAGTGGGTGAAAGGGTAAAAAAGGGGGACCGGTACGGCATGATACAGTTTGGCTCACGTCTT
>JAHJDU010000478.1 GCA_018812385.1 Pseudomonadota bacterium | reverse complement strand
ATTTTTTATATCTTTTTCTTTATAATCATTAAATTTAACTTTGATCAGTTCAGTGGCTTTTAGAGCCTTATCAATTTCTTTCAGCAATGTTTCAGTAATCCCTTTTTGACCGATAAACGCCGCCGGATTCAAATTGTGAGCAAGCCCTCTTAAATATTTTTTTTGTGATCCTTTTAATTCTTTCATATCCTACATCCTTTAAAATTTTATTTTAAAAATTCTAACATATCATAAAAAAAATAAAAGTTTAAGCATATATACGACGAAAGGGAGAAATGTATTGCTGAAATATTGACGAATATTTTTCAATCATTATTGTACAGCTATATGGTATGATTTAAATAATATCGATTTTAACCTTTTAACAAGGACGGTTTAATATGACTTTACAAAAAATAACCCTGAATGTAGATGGTATGAGCTGCGGCCATTGCTCTGGAATGGTCAAAAAAACCCTTGAAGAGATAGACGGTGTTTCCAATGTATCGGTGAGTCTTGATGAAAAGAAGGCCTTTTTTGATGCAGATACCTCAGACCTCATTGATAAGGCAATTAAAGAAGTAACTGAGGCCGGGTACAAGGCATCAAACGCATAGTGAATCTAAAAAGTGCTTGACCGAAAAGCACCAATTTTTAATTTAAACACTAAATTGGACTTTCAAGCCCAAGCTTCAAATCACTTCAATGGATCCAAAAGACAAGTCGATTATAAAAAAATTGATGATCCAGGGTTTATATTAATCCCTGAAGGCCTTGTTTACCTGTTTTTCCCTTTTTTCCGCTTGACAATACAAAAAAATTGTTCTTGGATAGAAAATCATTAGTTGCAAACTGATTTCCATAATTATTTACAAAGGGGATTTATTATCAGCATAAATTTCTTAAAAATACATGCCCTGAATAAAGGTTTTAAAATTTTTATTTTTTATTTTGCAGCCTTTCTTATAGGATGGATCTTTCCTGCTTTCCCCTCCGCACAGGAAAAAAAAATTACCAGCCATCTGGGAATGGAGTTCATCCTGGTTGAGCCTGGATCATTTATGATGGGCAGCCCTGAAAATGAACTGCATCGCGATAACAACGAAGTTCTGCATGAGATGAAAATTATTAAACCCTTTTATCTTCAATCAACCGAAGTGACGGTTAAACAATGGAAATCTGTTATTGGAAAAAAATTATTTAACCGCATAAAGGGAACGGATAATATGCCGGTAGTTCTGGTTTCCTTTTATGATTGTCAGGAGTTTATCAAAAAGCTGAATAAGCTGAATAAAGGGGTTTACAGGCTTCCCAACGAGATGGAATGGGAATATGCCTGCCGGGCAGGAACAACCACAGCCTATAGCTTTGGGAATGCAATTGACTGTTCAAAGGCCATGTATGGGAATAACCAGCAAAAACAAACCGAGTGTATACAACATTTCAAATCCATGGAATTGCTCCCGAACCAGGCCGCACCAGTTAAAAGTTTTGCCCCGAATCCATGGGGGTTCTATGATATGCACGGGAATGTATGGGAATGGTGTTCTGATCCATACCTGGATTACAAAAGCCATAAGCTTGATACAGGATATGATCTCATAAAAACTGATACCAGAATCAAACGGGGGGGAAGCTGGTACAAATATGGGTGGTATTGCCGCAGTGCCAACCGTGCCTATGCCCATCCAGGAGCAAAATTTCAAACAACTGGTTTCAGATTGGTCCTTGAGGCTGATTAATGCGGGCAAAATTTCTGGGATTTTTAAAGCTGTATGAAGAAGAGGTCAATCTGCTCCTTTGGACAGCTGCGCTTTTGTTTATTATCAGAAGTTCAGGGATCATTCTGAACAATTATGCTGAAACAGCTTTTCTAAAGCGATATGGTGTTGAATATCTTCCCATAGTCAATATGCTCAATGCCGTCGCTACTTTTGTCATTACTGGATTTTTAACCGCCTTCATGGGAAAACTGCCCGGGGCAAGACTTCTCACCTATGTTTTTCTTTTCTGTGGCATCAGCGTTACCCTGATTCGAATTCTTATTCCATTTGGTTTTGAACTTTTATATCCACTGCTTTTTATGCTCAAGAGCCAATTTGAACTGTTGCAGGCAATGCTGTTCTGGAATATATGCAATGATATTTTCAATACACGGCAATCCAAAAGACTCTTTCCCCTGCTAACTGCAGGAGGTGTTATCGGCCTTATTCTGGGGAGTTTTGGAACACCATATTTTGCAAAATTATTCCAGATGGATAATCTCTTATATCTGTATATGGGAACAACGCTTATAGGAGCTGCCATAGTTGAGGCCATGGGCCGCAGTTACCCTTCCATGGTTTTTTCAGAGAAAAAGAAAACCAATGGGGAAAAAAAGAACTCCATGATCCAGGAATTCAAAAATGTTCTGCCTCTGATCAAAGATTCCGTTCTAATAAAGATAGTGCTGGTTCTTACCTTTATGCCCAACGTGGTTATTCCCATCATGAACTATCAGTTCAGTTATGCTGTAAATGACCAGTTTGCCAGCGAAGCCGGCATGCTTTCATTTTTCGGATATTTCAGGGGCGGATTAAATGTGATAAGCCTGTTCATTCTCCTGTTTGTAGGAAGAATTTATGGGAAATGGGGCCTTCCCGTTGCCTTGATGTTTCATCCCTTTAATTATATGATTGCTTTTATGGCATTTCTTTTCCGTTTTGACTTTGTTTCAGCCATGTATGCCAGGCTTTCGACCAATATCATTCGAACCACCATCAATGTGCCGGCAAATTCGATATTGATAGGGCTTTTCCCAAAATCCTACCGTGGAATGATCCGCCCCTTTCTCCGAGGTACTGTTGTCAGGTTGGCGCTTTTTGTGGGATCAGGCCTGATTCTGATATCTGGAAATTTTTTTCACCCGAAATATCTGACCCTGGTGGCTTTACCCTTTATGCTTGCCTGGATTGCCGCACCCTTTATCCTTAAAGCAAAATATCCCAAAATACTGATGGATTTGATTTCCAACAACCTTCTGGACATAAAAAGCATGGAACAAGAGGAACTTGGACAGATTTTTAAAGGAGATAAAATTCTGTCCCAGCTTAAACAGGCATTCCTGTCTGCCAGGGGAAAGGATGCCATATGGTATGCAAATTTATTGAAAATTTATTCCAGTCAGGACCTGGATAAGAATATCCTTGAGACTCTCGAAAACCAGGATGAACAAACCAAGATAGCACTGATCAAGATGATTTCTCCCCAGGGCCTTGCTACCTCCATGGAAAATCTTGTGCAATTTTTAGATCCCAAAAAACCTGAAGTCACCATTGCTATTTTAAAAATTTTCTGCCTCCAGGGGTCAAGATCCATAAAAAAAATTGATGTCTCTGTCACACCTTACATCAACAATCCGCATCCCGTCGTCAAGGGGTTTACAGCAGCATGTCTCTATCAGGGAAACCCAAAACAATATGGCCCCATGATTGATAGATGGATCGAATCAAATGATATAAACGATTTACAGTCCGGAATTGTCAGTGCAGGGCTGAGCGGAAAAAAAGATTACATAGATACACTCATTCCAATATTGTCCCGGCACGATATTGATCAGATTATCCCGGATATTATCATCGCCCTGTCCCGGTTGAAGGCCAGGGAATTGAACACTGTTATTTATTCCTATTTTTCCCATGACCTTGAAACTGTCAAGATGGCAGCACTGGATGCCCTTGATATCAATGATGATTTTTCTTTGAAAAAAGCCATATTGCTGTTAGCAGACAATTCAGATGCCATTCACGAATTCGCCATAAGAAAAATCAAAAAATCTGAATACCACAATAACAAAATCCTGGTTGAATCCCTTGGCATTCCAGGCACCAGGATTCGAAGAGGCCTTTTTGAGCTGCTGGAAACCCTTGATATTAAAGAATTAGACGTGTTTATGTTTGCCAAAGGGAACCTGGATAAATGCTATGCATATCTTGCCATGAGTCAGAATATTGAAAAACAACCCTCGGGAAAAATGCGGGATCTTGCCATTGAACATTTAATTTTTCAAAAAGAACTTGTCCTTGAAAACATCATCCGCGTTCTTGCGATCCGGGATCAAACCGGCAGGATGAAAACAGCATGGAGAGGAGTTTTTTCATCAGATACCAGTCAGAGGGCAAACGCCATTGAACTTTTAAATGATATCATGGACCGCAAACTTTTTAATGCCATGCTGCCGCTTCTGGAAAGCCCGAGTCCGGCAATGGCTCTGGCAGAAGGCAAAAAAGTGGCAATAATCCCCAAATTCGATCCTGAAGGAAAACAGGTTTTTTCAAATCTGATATCCTCTGAAGACTGGGTGGACGTTATCATGGGACTAAGTCTTACCCATGACGACCCCTCTCTTATTGAGGGGAATGAAATGCTCAAAAAACTCGAAAATTCAATCAATAAGAATATTTCAAAGGAAATTCAAATGATTCTGATGAAGAAAGGCAAGGAGCCAAAAAATCCCCAGGGAATAAGCTCAACCGAGATTTCCATTGGTGAAAAGATACTACTTTTAAAGGAGATTGAAATTTTTTCCGGTCTCAGTCCTGCTGAGCTGGCAGCCATAGCAACAGTAACAAAGGAACTTAATTATCCCGGGGATCAAACTGTTATCAAACAGAACGATGTGGGGGAAACTGTATTTCTGGTGATTGATGGTGAGGTAGAAGTCATCAAGGAACTTATGGGCGGGGATGAAATGGTGCTCGACATTATCAGGGAAGGGGACTCTTTCGGGGAAATGGCATTGCTGGAAAACGAACCGCGATCGGCAACCATCCGGACAACAAAACCATCTCGTTTTTTAATCATCCATCAGCAGGAATTCAGGGAAACCGCTATGGAATACCCTGGGATTGCTCTGAAAATCTGCAAGGTTTTAAGCAGCCGTATCCGCCATCTTCACAGCAGGGTTCATCAAGACAGGTAATCTTTTATCCCTCCTTAAGCTGTTTTTCAATTGCCTGTGCCAGGTCATCCCTTCCCTGTTCCCGGAGCAAAGGAATCAAGGGCCTGTAAAATGGCGGCCTGACTCTGATGGTGATATCAAACTCAGAGATATGCTCTGGTGTAATCTCATCTTCAACAAAAGCACGGGTTTTATCTAATAGTCCAAGGGCCGTCAATTCAGTCATGGTTCTAACACATTTTTCGCATTTGCCGCAATTCAAGCGCTCAGGAACATTGGCAAGACAGACCCTGAAATTCTGAAATGCCACATCCCATTGAGAAACGATCTTTATTTTTTCGATCCTGGAAAGATGGTAATCCCTGTGCCTTATCCGAAGATCCAAAGAAGAGTATTCAGGGTCAAGAAGCGGGTGGGAGCCACAGGGGTGCAGATTGGGAATATCATAGGAAGATGCAATAAAAACAAGATCCATTCTCCTGGTAAAAGAATGGGCAATGGCTGCCAGGACGGAACCAAAAAAGCTATTCAGCCAAAGTTCCCTTTCATCGCAAAGATGCCTGATATTGGTATAAACCGGTATCAAAGAAAGTTCAGCATCATTGGTAATTTTTGAAATAGCTTCCATGGCTCTGTCAAAAACATGGTATTTCATCCCCCGTTCAACCACACCCCCTATATCGAATCCATGAAGAAAAAAACCGTCCTTAACATAGCCTGGATGGTTGCTGGAATAGTGGAGCCGGTTTAACCGCAAAGCAGCCAGTGAATCCATGCCGCCTGACATAAACATGCCAGCCCCAGGTGTTTTCATCGGCAAGATTTCAGACATTGCAGGCGCTTCTATTTTCAAAGGATGGTATCGTCCCTTTGTCCAGTCCGCAAGGATATGCATGGCTGTTTCAAGGCCTTCCTTTAAGAAAGGACAGATTTTTGAATCCATCACAATTCTTTTTTCCCCAAAATGCATAGCCGGCAAAAGACAGCCCACCAGAAATGAATGGGGATTTATATCAAAATATGTTTCATAGGCCTTGGAAGTCTTGATAAAGACCTCTTTTCCCGGCTGGTCGCAATCCTCAAAGGTGACAAGGGCAGTGGCCTTTATACTTTCTTCATCCTTAATCAGATTAAATTTGGAAATTTTCATAATATAGTATAACCGTCTGTTATTTATTATAGGTTGATGTAACATAGTCCAAGATCTGCTTTGCAATATCCTGACCCGTTGCCGTTTCAAGTCCTTTGAACCCAGGTGAATAATTAACTTCAAGTATCAAAGGAGAGCAAGCCTTTTCAACAATAAGATCAATGCCGGCAATTTCAAGATGACATGCTTTTGCAGCTTTAAGGGCAATTGAAGCTAAGGATTCAGTCAATTCAATGGGCCTGGCATGTCCTTTCTGGTGAATATTGGCTCTGAAATCCTGATAATCCGGCACAAGTGCCATGGCACCGGCTATTTTTCCGCCTATCACCAGCACCCTGATATCCGTGCGTTCCTGTGGTGGAATAAACTGCTGGACGACAAGGCCTTTTTTGGCCTTAAGATTCTCGGTTAAAAAAGCTGCTGCTTCTGTCTGACTATTGACCTTGATAACCCCATCCCCGCCCATTCCATCCACCTGCTTGACCACCACTGGAAATCCGCCCAATTGTTTCACCGCGGGCAAAAAAGATTCCTGTTTGGTAATAAAAAGTGTTGCCGGTACAGGCAGGCCTGATGAGACAAGGGTCTGAAGAGTGATAAACTGATTTCTAGCAATGGTGACTCCTTTAAGGCTGTTCACAAGGGGTGTGCCCGATTGCATAAACTGGCGCAAAAGGACCAGTCCATAATCCCCCATGGGAGATCCCTGCCGGGGCATGATGACATCAAGTTCTTTGTATATTTTTTCAATAAAAAATTCAAACCGGCTGTCTTTCAAAGAACACAAGATATCATAGGGGTTGATCAGAATGATCTCATTGCCTGAACCTTCAGCCGCCTGTTTAAGGCGCTTGTTAGGATGAAACGAAAAATCATTGACGGTTAAAACACCAATATTCATAATTTAATTTCCCAGTCTTTTTCGATCATATCCTCGGGCATCCATATACCCAGTTTTTTGCCAATTTTTTCACTATAATACACGGCAATTTTTTTTGTTTTATTTTTTTTAGCGATCTTATGGGTGGCAGTATTGTCTTCACTGATAATAGAAAAAATCTTAAATTGTCCCGCCCTTTTTGTAAGCTCTTCCAACAGCCAGGCACCAACGCCAAGGGCTCTGTATTCAGGTCTGACAGAGGTGTAGCCTCTTTCAACAAAATGATTGAAATCAAGTCCTGTAATGGTATTGAGTCTTTGAATTAACTCCTCTCTTGGATGCTTCAGGCTGGAATTCCCGACAATGATACCGTTTTCCTCTGCATATCCGATTAAATAGGCTCTTTCAAGATTATACCGCACATATTCTGTATCCACAGATCCGCCAGCTTCCACCATTGCACAGATCTCATCTAAAAAACCGGGTAACAGCTCATCTGGTTTTCTAAAGTGAAAAGTGATACTGCTTCCCAATGAAATAAGGGTTTCATCGACCCGGTCTGCTCTCAGGCAGAAAAGATTTTTTTTTCCATGTCGCTTTAAATAAAGTAAAAGATGCGCAGGATCTGATAAAATTTTCCAGAAAGGTTCACCCGGAATCTGTTTTACACCTGAATAGGCTCGCAAAGAATGATCCATGCCAGTGAGATCCGGTTTGCCATCTGACCCGTTGCCAATTAAATTTTCAAAGGAATGGGCGATATTGGGATTTAATGATATAAACCTGAGCCAATCGTTTTTTATGGCGCT
>JAHJDU010000477.1 GCA_018812385.1 Pseudomonadota bacterium | reverse complement strand
TTTTCATAGGCATTGATAACGGCAACAGGGCCGGAGTCTGTTGTCCAAGAGGTCGCAATTTTCATAATTTCTCCTTTCCAGATAGAGAGCTGTTGGCTGAGGGAATAAACTGTTTTTTCTTTACATTATAATGATAATAGGATAGGAAGATGCTTTTTGTCAAGAAAAGTATGAAAAAATTCTTAGAACTCTGAAATATGGCCCCAGCCGGGCACAGGCACAACATGTTGTGCCTGTGCCCGGCTGGGGTGCATTGTCGCAAAAAGTAAAATATAAACAGGATAAAAAATTTTTTGGAATTATAAAAGCAGACTTGAAAAAAACGAAAAAATCTCAAAATGGAGCTGATTTTGAGCATAGCTCACCGGTGATTCCTCAACCCAATTTCAAAAAAAATCAATGCCAGTCATCGAAAACCGGAATTCGAGAGTCTGTTTCATCACAGACCAATTCAAGGATATAGTCTGAAACCTGTTCCGGCGGGTCATAGTTACGGATGTCCCAAAGATCCAAATGGCGTAATATTTTTTCGATAATGTCAAGTTCTTCGATAAACCCCTACGGCTGACGCATGAAATATTTTAAAAGGCTTTGCTGTCTCGCGCGCTAAATTTTTTGAACTTTTCTCAGCATTTCTTTCTAAATATTGTATCTGAATTACAAAAAACCATCTGCTGTTATCTGAAATTATATGGATTTCCCCCATGCGTTTTAAATTAGCGCATAATCGTCCCTTTGTTTGGTTCTGCTGTTAAGATTGTAAATATTCGTTGTTTATATCAAACGCAGTTGCAACGGTTTCTCCAGCTGCTTCTTCACGTAATCAGCATTCAACCACGGTCCTTTCAGTGTCTCGAAAATGAGTTTTATAATCCCTCGCCTGCCAAAAGTTTTTATAACATTAATGAAGCATTCGCTGTATTGAACCAGAACATTTAACATGAGGCCGATGCGCATTAGAAAATGATATCCTTTCACGCGTGACCTTAAGGTTATGGCATTCCAATTATATGAAAAACAGTGCTCATACTGGTAACCATGATGTTTTTGTATAAGGATCTCTGATTCAATATTCCAGCGATGACGTGCAGCCAGATTGCAGCGTTCGTGTATATTCCGCTTGTTCAGTGGTTTGTTGGAAATCCAGGCATGTTTTGATTTTTTAGGTACAATTTCGTTAGATTTTTTATCCACCACTTCCCAGGTTTCTTTGCAAACAACTACATGTATGGGTTGTGTTTTATTTCCATCATAATCATATCCAATATCATTTACCCATGTAAACGATTGATTTCTGTTTCCCCATTTCATGTTAAAATGATTTTCAGTTTCAAGACACTGAAGAGCATCATATTCTTTCCACACTGTTGAAAGAGAGTCATCTTTTAGAACTATCATATTGTCCCAGCGATTATTGCAACATATTTCCATGACAGGTCCGTTGGCGTATAAACCATCCAGAAGAAGCATAATTGGCAGCCTTTTAAATGTGGATTTTAACCGTCTGGCCAAACGTTTGAAGGCTTTTGTTTCACAATCCTGTTTTTTTCTGTCGGTGTCGCCTTCAGTATAGCTTAAAAATTCACTCATAAATGGAATGGTCATGCCATTTTGAAATGCCAGACTCGCCTCCAGGACATACACATAGTATTGTTTGTATTTGTGGTTTCCTTTACCAACTGTACGTTCCTGGCATTCTTCACTCCAAATATAATCTCTTACCATTTTTTGTGTTCCATCAATGGCTATTGGATAATGCTTATCAATTAAATAACGCGTAAATTTTTTGTTTCTTATAAGCTTTTGAATGCAGGCAATTAATGCTTCTTCGATTTGATCAACTTTAATGCCGGTTAACAAGCGCATAAGAGTATCATTATGCGGCAATTGTTCAATTTCAGGAAAAAATTGTTTAAGATTTTGTAAAAATACAGGCATCGTCATCTCTCTATCTGCTTCACGCCTGGATGCCACGTTAAATACAAACATGAAGATCCCGTAAATCATTAGAACGGTTAGCTTGTGTTTTATCTTTTTGGGGTTTCTTATATCCTTAATCTTAGATAAGCGGTTTAACAATCCAGGAAGCTGAGATTTGATAGTTCTGATTTGGTCTGTGACAATTGTATTACGGGCTCTGATTTCTTCTTCAACTGTTTCATACTCACATGTGCTGTTTTTTAGTGTGCTTTTTGGTGTGCTATTTAAATTTTCTGAAGACTGTTTATTACGCAGGTTAGCTTGGGCCTTGTTTTTTTCTATTCTCATCTGGTTAATTGTTTTCTGATCAGGATGCTTATTCATATTCCACCTTCCCAGTCAAATTTTCAGAACACAAAATTTTGTGAAAATCCTTAACTAAAGGCTTCATATAAATATTTTTTTTGGTTGTTTTGTATGTTTCGCCCTTACGAACAAGGCCTTGTCCCGTTGTCATACCAATACATTCCCAGTTGGAGGCTTGATAACATGTCCCATGGTAGAGCTTCGGATCAACAAAGGTCTCCATTAAAACAGGCTGAAAACCCCACTTTTTATGCCAGTCATCTCTTACTCTACGGGCAACCTTCCCTAATGCATGGCTGGCTAAATTCTTTACGCTTACCCATGGAAAAATCAAAAATCGAGAATTATTAATAACCCAGGCCAAGTTCCGTAGCCTTTGGTTTATTGTCCATCCGATCCATTTGTCTCTCACTGTCATTGATTTTGCTGCACCTGAAAATAATAGGCATCCAAGAATTTTGTGACCATCTTTAATAAAATATCGCGTGACATATCCAAACGGTTGACTATAACCAAGATAATGATACCGGAGCATATATTCATTCCACAGCCTGATATCTTTTTTGTCAGTTACAATTTGTAAAGTAATATTGCCGAAACCACCTGCTATACTGTTTATAACAGGCTCAGGCTCTGTGCCGGAAGTCAATACTATCTTTGTTGTCTTTGGTTTAACCTGAATCCGTTTTGCAGGAAGTTTTAAAAAACCTTGAGTTTCTAATTTCTCCAACATCTTCAGGCAGGCATCAAATTTGTTGCTGCCTGATGCTGTACGCCATTCCAAATGTTCACAAATTGTCTCTGTTAATTCATTGCGGCTTAAATTTGAAAACAAACTGACAGTTTCCTGCACATCTTTTATCTCTTGAGGGGTAACTTCCCGGCCACAGCAAACCATAGCGAGATCATTTTTTTGAAGCATAGCTGTTTCCTTCTGATTCGGTTTATATATAAGGACAACGCTACATTACCAAAATTAAAAAACTGTGTCTATAGCTTTTTTGCGACAAAAAAAATTATGGCTTTACAGAAAACCTTACTATCATTGACTTAAAAAAAACGTGCGTCAAGGCTGGGAGGTATCAAATGCCTAAATATCTCGTTCAGGCTAATTATGTAGGTGAAGGAATAAAGGGGTTGCTCAAAGAAGGTGGCTCCAGTCGACGAGCCGTGGTAGAGAAATTAATAGATTCGATGGGCGGTAGCCTTGAAAGTATGTACTATGCCTTCGGCGAAACTGATCTTTTCATGATTGCTGATATGCCAGACAATTCCAGTATGGCTGCCGCGGTACTTTTAGCTTGTTCCAGTGGAGCCATCACGGCCAAAACCACCGTTCTGATGACTCCCGAAGAGGTTGATGAAGCGGCGAAAAAGACGCCCATTTATAGTCCGCCTGGGCATTAGGGCCTCTCGATTAAGATAAACAGAGGTGGTTAACTTATTGCGTTTGGTTGGATCTGTGAAGGTATCAGGATTTTAAAGTCTCGTCGCTAACCTTCCCAACCGCTTTATTGCCGGTATCATTCAAAATAGCACAATCATAAGGCAGGGTCATTGAGTTGGTTCTGCCTTTTTTTATTGGAGCACTAAATATAGTGAATAAGACCCTCATTAATCAGATAGAAGGATATATCCAAAAACATTCAGATGCACAATTCAGTCATGGTATGTGTCCTGAATGTTCAGATGAACTTTATGGCAAGGAAGACTGGTATATAGAAATGAAAAACGAGAAAAAGCAAAAAAATAATGACTTCATTCATTGTTCTTACAGCATTTCAAAAATTGCAGATTAGCAGGAGCATTCTTTTGATTATTTGAATTATGCCTGGAGACTATATCTTGTGGTGAGAAGGGGTTAAAGTCTGAATCTCAAATTATACTGAACCAAAACCGTTGTTAAAAGCCATCCTTTCATATTCCAGTTAATATAAAAAATTGACAGCAGACTTCTGGCTATAGTCTAAACCCGGCAAACAGCTTGAAATGAGAAAAAATACCCTTCTTCAATTCAAAACTCTTCATGCTCTATATCTCCATCCCCATAGTCCCAGGTCATATCTGAGCAAATAACATTAAACCATTCTTTGAATATTTTATAATCCCGTTTCTTTGGCCAGGTGTCAGGATCAGATATCCAGGATTCAAGCTGTTCTTCAAATATTTCCTTGTAAATCTTTTTCAAATAAGTTTCATAATCGATTTCATCGTATTTATCAGGGATTAAAATTGTAGTCGCTTGATTACCGTCATATTCATGCACGTTCTCAAAACTGCTTATCCAATCAGCATAGAGTTGTTTGGGAATTATTGTGAGTGCTGTTCTGTTGATGGTTTTCATTTTTAGATCTCCCCCCGTTCTCTCCGACTTGCTTCTGAATGGGGCATGCTCAATGGTTTATCCGGAAATCCTGCAAGCATTATCATATCAGCTTGATAATTCACAAAACCTTCAAAAATATATTCATTCCAAAAGTGTTTATTTTTCCCATATTTCATAAAGGATTCATAAGCTTTGATTTTGTCTTTTTTACCCGCCACCTTTAAATTCCGATCAAAGAATGCTTCCCAATCATCCCGTTTTGCTGAAGATCCAAGATTACCATTTAGGTCTATAAGAATATATGGGGTTGTGAAAACAACAGAGTATCCATAGTTCAGTTCTGGAAATGGTTCTGGCATAACACGGGCAAACCATATCTCATCTCTTTTTCCCTGATAACCGCTTGGCACAATAACTTTTATTTCTTTGCCGGTAACCAGTTCCTCTAAAATTATATATCTATCCAAGTGCCCCTTATGGATAAAAATTCCCATCCTGGAATTTTGCATACACTCAACAATTTTGATTAGTCCAGATTCTGCTTTTAGATTTTTTAAAAAATCAAGAATGACTGTTCCAAACGATTCTTTTTTAATTCCAACACAAAGATCAAAACATCCCCAGCATGTAAAATAAGACAGTGTATGTGGACTCTTTGGAGGAAATGATGGCAAATAAATATCATTTGCCTGTTCAAGAATATTTGTCAGTTTTGATAACGCAGGCAAATCGGATAATTGTTCTACAAGGACTGAAACCTTGTTTTGTGCATAAATATAAACTGCATGGAGAGGATCATACTTTGACAGATCATCTTCTGAGACAACTGTTTTATCCAGGTCTTGTGCGTATGTTTTTGCTTCTTTAAGCTCTTTAAAGTCTATAATTTTTTGATTCTTAGCTTTTTTTAATCCATCTATCACTTTTTTTGATATTGGTCCCATTATCAATTCCCGTTGTTTATTTGATAAGTCCCATCCAACCGTTTCCACATTTCTTCAAGTTTTTTATCCAGGATCTCAACTGCTTCATCATATTCATTCTGTGTTATTTCACTGGTGTTTAATTTTGAATGAATTAAAAAATATTCATCAGCATACCATTTATCCGGATCAAAATTATATGTCATATCAATCAAACCCAGTTTATCTTAAAACGGTGTGAAAACTTCTTTTCCATCCCTGGCATCAAATAAAATCTGAGAAACTTTCCTACCCCCCTCTGTATCATGAACTCCTTTGAAATAAATTGTTTTGTCGTTCGCTGAATTGAACCCTAAATTAGATTGATGCTTTTCAATACATTCCCTGATTTCTGTTCGTTTCTCTTCAGATAGATACATGAGATCCCCTTTTTCAGATTATAATGAATGCAAAACTGAGTTTGTTATTGGTATATTGCACTTGGGGAAGGGAATTTCAAGGCTTAAAACAATAGAATTTTTATCATTTTCCTGATCATTCATCACAAATATCGTATACTTATTATCCAATCAATTTTTCAACTGTATAATAAATACCCATAATTATATTCTCATGACCCTTTGTACAATTCCTTTGAAATAAAATAACTCTTTTAATATCAACCGCTTAAAAATATTTTGTATCAATTTTAAATTTCGGCATCCATGTTGCAATAATAATTTTAAGAATTGTAAAGAAATGAAGGAGGATTTATGTCAAAATTTAACCGTTTCAGCATATTATTTTTAATCTTGCTTCTTCTTCTGATGTTATCAGGTTGCATTTACGGAAGGGGATTTAATGGTGGTTATTATCATCATAGAAATTATCATTATAATTCATTTAATGGTCCATATGGTGGGAATTATAATGGGCATCACAATTATTCAAATTACAATAGAGGATTTTGCTGGAGGTAAATATGTGGCGTTCAGGAAATTGGGGTGATGGGTTTTGTAATGGAGTATCTTTTTTTGGTGCTGGACATGGTTTTTTTGGATGGATATTCTCGTTATTATTCTGGGGCCTGATCGTCTATGGAATCATATCGATTGTCCGGCGATTAATTTCTGGGAATCAATTTTCAAAAAGTAAAAGCGCTTTAGATATTTTGAAGAAAAGATATGCTTCTTGGGAAATAAATGAGCAAGAATTTTCAGAAATGAAATCTACTCCTACAAAAAACTAAAAAGACCAGTCACAAGATAGACCTGGTCTTTATTGTTCAAAAATTCAATAGTATTTTGGGTGAGGATAGTCTTTTTAAATTTAGAGATTGGATTCCTGAAAAAATGTTAATTCCCAGAAGCACCCCTCAACATCATATCGAATGATATAAACTCCTTCATCAGATCCTAAAAGTTTAAAATATCTGTGATCAGGTGCCAGCCACATATCTAAAATTTTGTTAACCTGGATTTCTTTATCATCAAAGAGAATAAATCGGGGAGTTTCCTCCCCTCTGTATCCAGAATAGCATTTGACTTCAATTTTTAAATTATTCACATGCCTCTGTTTTTTGAAGATTCCTTTAGATAATCATTTTTTATAATCCCAGATCTTCATTTATTAATACAATTTTAATCCTTTTTTTGGGAAAAGCTTTTTGCGTAATTGTCCATGTATTACAGATCCTGGCACTGCTATTACATTCGGAACAAACTCCGGTTTTTATACATGGGGTTTTCATATCAAGCCGCATGACGTTAGTGGGAGCAACAAAATCTTTAATTCGGTTCATGGCTGATTCAATATCAGGAACAATTTTATTCCTTCCAGTGAGGACCAGAACATTTTTAGGACCAAATGTAAGGGCACCAACCCTGTTACCAATCATATCAAGATTAACCAGGCATCCATCTTCAGTTATGGCATTCGTTCCAGTTATAAAAAGATCTGTTAAAAGAGCTTCTCGTCTCAGTTGTGTCTTTTCATCATTTGATAGAGATTTATCAAATGTATCAAGAACCTTGAAATCCTTTTGATCTTTAAGCGTATCATAAAGACCGGTTCCCACAAACGTCATGGAACCACCCCATGATATACTTTTGATATCTATTGCAGGTATTATTTTTTCTAAAACAATTTTTGAAGCATCAACCGAATTGTCAGCAATAAATACTTCAAAATTATTTGATTCAAGCGACTCTTTTACATTTTCAAGTTTAAATTTCCAGTAATTATCAATTGGATTTTCCATTGTTTTTTTCCTTTTTTTTAGATTTATCTTGCCTGTTTGTGTAAGTTGGTAATGATAATAATAAAAATTCTTGTTGGAATAAAGTCTTTTTAAATTTATCATAAAAATAAATCAACATGGCAAAAGACCAATGGCAAAACATTTTTCATTAAGCCACAAATAAAGGACCATCATGCCCACTAAAACTTTCACATGCAAACAATGCGGTAACTGCTGTCTTAACCTCAGCGATGCTTTTCAAACAAGTGTCAGTGATGAAGAAATTGCATTATGGGAAATGGAAGGACGATATGATATCCTTGAATGGGTGAACTCAATACATCTTGGTGAAGATCATTATATTTATGATATTTGGATAAGTCCAAAAACAGGTGATGATGTGGGGAGGTGTCCATGGTTGAGGAAACTTCCAAAGCAAGATAAATATATTTGCCGGATTCATGATGTAAAACCAGAACATTGCATGAAGTATCCAAAATCAAGAGAGCATGCTGAAAAAACTGGGTGTAGAGGATTTGAGTAGGTGAGTTTGAGCATTTTCAAATTTTGGGTACAAATTTTTTATAGATCGAATTTATTTTGAGATTTGAAAATTGGGATTTA
>JAHJDU010000476.1 GCA_018812385.1 Pseudomonadota bacterium | reverse complement strand
CCTGATCAAACAGATGATGCAACAGCTTTTTTTGGAGAACGCTTCCCTTGATCAAATCACCCTTTCCTATCTTGACCAGGGTGCTCCTTTTCTGACAACCCATCCTGACCTTCCTGTTTCATTGTCCCACAGCAACGATTATACGGCATCGGCTACCTGTAAAGACAAAAAACAAACCATTGGCATTGATATAGAAAAAATCACAAAAAAGCCAGATGCCTATTTTATGAAAACAGCCTTTACACAAAATGAAATTTTGAATTTAAAAGATGATGCTGCCCAGATTTTCAAAAACTGGACCATCAAAGAAGCCTATTTAAAATATATAAAAAAGGGCTTTAATGAAAGCCTTCACAGGGTGGAAGTCATTAATAATGAAATTTTGCACAACAACAACAAAATCAATGTGGATGTATTTTCAACCTTTATAAATGATGATTATGTTTTGTCCCTTGTTTCCGATTGAACCTTTATTTAATCATGGTCAAAGATATATCCCACTGATCGGCGACTGATAAAATAAACCGGGTTTTTAGGATTTTTTTCAAAATATTTTCTAAATCTGACAATAAAATTGTCCAATGTCCTTGTTGAGGTTTCCGGTGAATATCCCCAGCCCGCAGTCAGCAGCATTCCCCTTGACAAAGGCTTGCCCTTATTTGCAATAAAAAGTTTTAACAAAACAATTTCCTGCTCTGTTAAAATAATTTCACCGGCAGCGCACAGGGCTTTAAAGGAAATAAAATCTATATGATTATCACCAAAATCATAATAATCGCCTTCAAACATTGTATGTCCTGATTTTTTTTCTTTTTTATCCTTTTCATACCAGGTTTTTTTTTTGAGCAGCCTTTCAACCCTTAACAAAAATTCTTCCAGATCAAAGGGTTTTGACAAATAATCATCCACACCATATCGAAGGCCCTTGACCTTATCCTTTGTATCCCCCCTTGCAGAAAGGATAAGCACGGGGATTTTTTCATCTTCCTGGCGAATGGTTTTTAAGATGGAAAACCCGTCTATCATAGGCAGCATGATATCAAGAATAATCAAATCCGGTTTCCGGGACCGCCATTTTTCAAGTCCTTCGATTCCATCTATGGCAATTTTAACATCATACCCCTGGATGGACAGATTCAAACAAATCCCATCTGCGATATGAACCTCATCTTCTATGACCAGAATACGCTTTTTTTCAACTGCTTCCATAGATTTTTCTCCCTGACATTGGCTATGCTGGCCCTTGGAATGGTAATGGTAAACGTTGAGCCTTTCCCTTTTCCCGGGCTTGTAACGGATGCTTTCCATCCATGGATAATGGCAATACTGGAAACAAGGTACAACCCAAGACCTGATCCTGATACATTATTTTTTTGTTTGGGAACGGTTTGATAAAATTTTCTAAAAATTCTTCTTGCCTCTTTTTTATCAACGCCGATTCCATTGTCTATAAACTCAATGGTCACTTTTTGTATAAAGCTTTTAAACCGGATGGTGAGTTTTGGCATGTCTGAGTCATTATACTTAATGGCATTTGAAATAATGTTCATTAAAAGCATTTCAAATAAAAACAGATTCACTGGGTAAACCACACTGCTGCTGGATTGATTTTCAATTTCAATATCCAGATCTCTAAAAAGAGACCTGTTTTTTTTACAAAAATCTTGAACCAGTTTTACCAGGCTATCCCTTGTAATTTCTGAACCAAAATTTTGACTTTCAATCCTGGCAAGATTAAGGATACTATTAATATTTTCCGTGAGCCGGTCAATATCTTCCAACATATTTTTACTGTATTTTTTTATATCGCATGGTTCCATCGGGTGCCGGATAAAGGTCTCAAGATAAATTCTTAAAGAAGTTACAGGGGTTTTTAATTCATGGGTAAAATTATAGATAAAATTATGTTGAAGTCTGAAGAGATTAACGGTTTTCTGATAATAGATAAAGGCAAGAAGAATACCAATCAATACCACTGCAATTAAAGCACTTAAAACTATTATGGTCATCCCCGTCTTTGAAGGAAAAATCAATTGGGGGTCAATGTTAAATTTCAGGATAACAACTTCAAGGGCTGATGTGATTTCCATGTACCAGCTGACCGTAAGAACCAGGAAGGTGGCCAAAGCAAAAATAGAACAGGCAAAAATCAAAACAGGGTGAAGATACCACCGGGAAGGGTTTAAAATTTGCATTTTTAGCTGTCTTTATCCATAAAAATACTCATTTTTGTGGTATGGGCATCCATGATTGATAACTTTCTTACTCCTTAACATTTATTACGTTAGATGGAATAGATCTATTTGTCAAATTGGATTTAAAAAAATATCCAGGAAAGGACTTTACAATTATGACACCCATTTAAAGGTATTAACAAGGGGTTCCATTGTTTTACGCATTGACACCCATAGCATGGATATAGTATCCAATAGCAATATTTAGGCATTATTTTTACACAAAAAATAATAATTATAGACTTTAAACAGACCAGCCAAGGCCTTTTAAAAATCTGGTCAAGAATAAAACTATCAAAGGACAAAATGAAAATTTGTTTAAAACAGCATCTATTTTTAATAGCTGCCCTTGTGTGGCTGCTGCCCTTAAACACCTTTGCAAAGTCTCCCCTTAACGTTCATGTCAGTATTCTGCCCCAGAAATATTTTGTAGAAAGAATCGGCCAGGACCTTGTAAGGGTTGATGTCCTGGTAAAACCCGGCAAAAGCCCTGCCACCTATTCGCCCTCTCCAGACCAGATAAAAAAGCTTACCACATCTGATGTTTATTTCAGGATCGGCGTGCCCTTTGAAAACAGCATTCTGCATAAACTCAAATCCATTGCCAGAGTACTGCTTGTGGATACCCGGAAAGACATTCCCTTAAGAAGGATGGAAAACCATCATCATGATGGCAAGGATCAAAACAGCCAAATCGGCAGTGACCCCCACATCTGGATGAGCCCGGTGCTTGTAAAAACCCAGGCCCATACTATTTTTAAAACACTTTCCAACATAGACCCGGACAACAAAGATACCTATGAAAAAAATTACAACCTGTTTATAAAAGACCTGGACAGCCTTGACCAGCATCTGAAAACAGCATTTAAAAATTTAAAGGGAGAAAGCCTGTTTGTGTTCCATCCGTCTTTCGGATACCTTACAGATGCCTATGACATGAAACAGATCGCCGTTGAATCCATGGGAAAAGCGCCAAAAGGAAAAGCACTTTCCAACATTATCAAGTCAGCAAAAAAACAAAACGCAAGGGTGATTTTTGCGCAGCCTCAATTTGACCGGAACACGGCCCAAAAAATTGCATCTGCCATAAACGGGGTTGTGATATTCATAGATCCCCTTGCCTATGACTATATAGCCAACATGGAAAATATTGCTCAATCCATTTCCAGGGCATTAAAAGAATAAAGAACCCGTGCTTTTCCCGGAACAATATTGGAAAGGACAACTATATTCACTAAGGCTTAAATTATGCACATTGATAATGAAAATGATCATGATCATGATCATGAAATCATATTAGACAATATTTCCTTTGCCTATAAACAACGCAATGTCCTGGAAAATGTTGACCTTGTGATTAATAAAGGGGAATTTGCAAGCATTGTCGGCCCCAATGGCGGCGGAAAAACTACTCTTATCAAGCTGATTCTTGGCTTGATAAAACCTGATAAGGGAAGTATCCAGGTGTTTGGGAAATCACCGAAAAAAGCCCGGCACCAGATGGGATACATGCCCCAGTATGCCCATTTGGACATGGATTTTCCAGCAAGTGTCATGGATGTGGTTTTAATGGGAAGGCTTAAAAAATCAAATCTCTGGTTTTCAAAAAAAGACAGGAGCGAGGCATTTAATGCCATTGATGAACTGGGTATGAGCGCCTATGTCAACACAGGGTTTAACGAACTTT
>JAHJDU010000475.1 GCA_018812385.1 Pseudomonadota bacterium | reverse complement strand
GGATCTTAAACTTGATCTTCAGACGATGATATCTTAAGCAGCAAATGAAAATCCAGATTCGTAATTTTTTTTGTTACATCATAATTATAAGCCGGATACTCAAAGATGGGATTCCTCAGCTCTGTTTCGCTTAACGAATATCCATAGATTGATGAATATTCGGACACATCTTCGCCCATATTATCAATCTGTTGGAGGTAATCATAGATGCTTTTGGATTCAATGATGGTGACTTTCCCCATTTTCTCTATAATTGGACTATGCTCTCTTGTCGCATCATGATCAAATTCAAGGATTCTTCTGCCGTCATTGGTAATGCCGATGGTTCTGAATGTAAGACTCTTGCCAACCCCTGGAAGATTGAGTACGTTCCTGTCTGAGGCCAGGAACGGGATGTCGGCATCTGTTCTTAACTGGGAAATATTATCAACTATATTTTCAGCATTCAAGGGCAGTTGTCTTAAGGCCGGAGAAAATTTATCCGGCAAAAGGCCAATAACCTTTTCTTCCACACCTTCCTGGACCAGTCGTGCATTGGGTGAAAAAAGGTGATTATTTTCCATATAACCTTTAACTGTAAATGAATAATAGGGAATAATACCGATATCGTTGAGTACTTTTCGAAGTTTTGCCGTATGCCCCCTTCTTGATGCCGCAGATGTAAAAACCAGCTGGTTGGTTACAATCCACCCGGCTTTATGCAGCTGGCTTACACTGAATTTTGTTTCAGGGGTTATTTCCATGGGAGATTCAAAATGAGTCTGGAAAACAAATTGTTGAATGCCTATTTTTGACGCTTTTTCTTTGAATTCGGCAAGTATGTTTACAAGACCTGCCTGGATTCTCATGGGAAGATAAACTGGAAGCCTGGTACCCAGCCTTACTCTTATAATTTGTGCGTATTTTTCTCCATTTTTTCTGTTTATATTGGCTTTACTCTTTTTTTTAGCCATTTTATAAACGGCTTGAAGAATTTTTCTAAGCGTTTTATTGGTGCTCATCAGTGCATCACCGCCAGTGATAAGAATGTCCCTTAACTGGGAGTCATTTTCAAAATAGTTGAGGGACGTTTCCAAGTGGTCATCAAATGAGTTCATGGGTTTTAATTTTTCAAGGTCAAAACTCAAATCGCCATGTTGAAAACCATACATTCTCTGGCAGATTGAACACAGTCCGCCACAGGCACGCCCCATGCTTTTGGGAATTAAAATGGCGACATAGGGGTATCGCCTGTGAATACAGTCGTCCGGAATGATCCAGCCGGCAGCATTGGGTTTGCCGGGCTCCACAATATCTTCTTTTTCCCATGCATTAATATTTCCAAATTCATGGACCAGTTCCTTTGAATAGAGCATATATTGCCGGATGGCAAGATCAGCACCCAGGGAAACAGGTGAGGCATGTGTGTCCAGAAGCGACAGGTAATATGGATTCACAAATATGGGAATTCCGACTTTTGAGGCCTGTTTCATATTGTCCATTACTTCCCTGTCAAGGGAGTAATCAAGCATTTCATTCAAGGCCTCAGGTGTTCTGACTGCAAATTTGAGATGAAATTTATAATCATTCCACCATGTTTTGGCAAGGGCCAGCTTTTTTTGTCTGGACATCCCTTTCTCAAATTTATACCGTTTGCTGTTTACTCTTTTTTCATCAATTATTTTTATGATGATTTTCAGTATACGAAGTTTATTTTTTCCCCTTTGTCCTACGATTTCTGGATCAAGGCCTGAAGAATACCTGTCCATCCAAGATGAAATTTCAAGTTTATGAGGTGTTGGATTTTCATGCCCTGAAAATTGTCTGAAAAGGTGAATCATATCATAAAAGTAATCAGGAGTGCATCCACCGGTCCCCTTGCGAGCACATTGCATGAGAATGGCAAAGGGATCAGTTTCCACAATTTCGCTTTTGAGATTAAGATCCTTGAATTGTCTGCCGGAATGCTTGATATAATCCAGAATGCGAATGGCAGCATAATCCTTGGATCTCAGTTTTTCAAGCTGAGTTTTTCCGGTTTTTCCCCGGGTAAAATACAAATATGCTTCTTTGTTTTCGGAAAGGACATCTAAGGCCCATGTCTTTAATTTCTTTTTTGCCTGGCTAATAGCATTTGAAGTGTCGATGATGTCTTTAAGGCCTGGGTTCTCTTCAAATAATCGTTGCATGAGTCTGTATGCTTTTATATTAGGAAGGGTATGTTTTAATTCATTTAAAAAGGGCATAATATTGACTCCTTGCAGCTTAATTCTTGTCAACGAACTGCAAGGATAGTATCAGAAACTAAAACCCATGTCAAAAATGGGGAAAAAATAAATATCTGCCTCGACGATATGTTTTAGCCATTTTGGATATATGATTGAGTAATCGCAACGGAACTCACATCGGAAATTGTGGTTAAGGGGAATGAATCATAAAAGCAACAGCAATAAATTTCATTACAGATACTGCCATGTACATTTTCAATTATGACAATTCCCCACGATTGACAAAATCGACTGATTTATTCAACTTTGTGCCAGGTCTGGGTTCTGAAGAAAAAGGCAAT
>JAHJDU010000474.1 GCA_018812385.1 Pseudomonadota bacterium | reverse complement strand
TCATGTACAGTAGTACACTCCGGTTTCAAGATTTTTTGCGCCTTGTATATGGGCAACTTCTCGCCCAAACACGGGGTTTTCGGTCAAGCACTAAATACAATTGACTTCATTTAGTGTTTGAAGCTTCTCTGGCCAGTGTAAACCATTGTCGCATCATTTTCATTACATGCTTCAATGGCCTGGTAATCATTTAAAGATCCCCCTGGCTGAACCACGGCTTTTACTCCCTGGTTCAAACCCACATCAATACCGTCTCTAAAGGGGAAAAATGCATCAGACACCATGGCAGATCCGATAAGCCCGCCCTGGACTTTCTTTACATCACTTTCAATTTGCGCCCTTTTATCCACATCTGTTAAATCGGCAAAGGAGACCGCATATTGTTCAAAACTATATCTGTCAGCAAGTTTCCGATAGGCCTTGTCAACGGCAATTTCTGCAACCCCTACCCTGTCCTGCTCGCCTGTTCCGATCCCAACGGTAACATTGTCTTTTACATAAATCACTGAATTGGATGTGATGCCCGATTCCACAAGCCATCCAAACAGCATATCCTGTAATTCCTGTTTTGTGGGCTCACGATTGATCTTGTAAGTTTGCCCTTTATATTCCGTTGCCGCCACAATAAAATCTTTTTCAGACAGGGTCTGGGGAACAAAAGACCATTGGGCAACCAGACCACCGTCCATCAGGCTTTTAAAATCAATCACCCTCTCCCCGATAAAACTTTGGAGTTTATCAATATCATTAATCCGGATCACCCTTAAATTTTTCCTGGCACCCAATATGTCCAGGACCCCATCTTCAAATTCCGGTGCCACCACAACTTCTGCATACTGGTTGGCAATGGCCTGGGCCGTGGCCTTATCCACAGATTTATTCAATGCGATACAGCCGCCAAAGGCTGCCACACGGTCTGCCATATAGGCTTTTTGATAGGCTTGTTCAAGGCTTTGTGCCCGGGCAGCTCCACAAGGATTGTTATGTTTGACAATCACGGCACAAGGGGTATCTGTAAAATATCTTAAAATATTCAAGGCATTGTCAGCATCCGTAAGATTGGTTTTTCCCGGATGTTTCCCGGATTGAAGCAATTCAATATCAGACACCAGGTATTTACCAGGCGCAATGGTCTGGGCATCACCAAGGGCCAGATTCCCGTTGGCAAGTCTGTAGAGTGCGGCTTCCTGCCCAGGGTTTTCACCATATCGCAAGCCCTTGTTCACACCTTCAATCACCCATGACACCTTTTCATAAAAAAGGGTCTGTCTTTTATCCTTGTCAACAAAGGAGACTTCCATCTGGGGGGTAAAATGATCATCCATAATTGTTTTATACATCTGTTTAAGGTCTTTGGGCATGACTTATTCTCCTGATTTATAGGATGATTTAATATCGTTTAGCGATTTTGCAGCAAGATAACGACTTATGGTACTGTCATAAATTGCAGTATGCTCAAAGGCTTTTTGAGCAAGCCCAAACCTGTCCTCAAGGGATAAAGTCCCTTTACTGGCCTTAAGTTTTGCAAGTATTACAGGATAGGAGGAAGGCTCAACCACGGATGCCACCCGGATAAAATTTTTGGCAGATGCCCGGATCATGGTTGGGCCGCCAATATCAATATTTCCCCTTGCCTCTTCCAGGCTTACGTTCTCTTTGGCAATGGTTTCACTAAAGGGATAAAGGTTTACCACAACCATATCAATGGCAAGGGCAGCAGTTCTTTTTAAATCTTCCTGGTGGGCATCATTATAGGTTTCTGTCAAAAGCCCCAGGTAAATTTTAAAATCAAGGGTTTTGACAAGCCCTCCCTGGGTTTCAGGCTGGCCTGTATAGTCAGATACCTGTTTTAAGCAGGCATCGGCTCTTTGGCCCAGGATCTCTTTTATTTTACCATATGTTCCGCCAGTTGACAGAAGCAGAATATCCGGATTCAACTCAACCAGTCCAGGAATAAAGGCCTCCAGGCCTGATTTATCAGACACACTGACCAGAACTGTTTTGATTTTTACCTGATCATCAATCTTTTCAACTACATTCTTGCCCATGATCTTTCCTTAAATTTAGGGTGAAAGTAAATATTTTTTTCTTTTTATGATCCAGATTAATAATATAAGTACCTGCTTAAAGTCAAGTTTCTATCCATCGGCAATTGCCTCATTCCGGATAAGCTTACCAACGTAAAGGGTGGTGCCATTGCAAAAAACTACTTCTCGCGTTTTTTCAACTTGACAGGTGTTACCGCCATCAGCTACATTTTCTTTGACCAACCTGTTAATAAATCTTTTAAAAAAGGAAAACATTATGAAAAAATTCATCTTTAGCAGTATCAGTATCTTATTTTTAATTTTAATCGGCAGTGTCATGGCAGGGGAGATTTCTGTGGGTTCTGTCACCCCGCTTACTGGAAAACTTGCCGTGTACGGTGAAGGATTTCAGCAGGCCATGCTGCTTGCCGTGGATGAAATTAATGCTGCCGGAGGCATCAAGGGTAATACTTTTAAGATAGTATTTGAAGACAATAATTCCACATCCAAGGATTCTGTGTCTGCCATAAGAAAACTTATAACCATTGACAAACTTCCCATTATATTTGGTCCTGCTGCAAGCTCAAATTTCCTTGCTGTATGCCCGATTGCCCAGGAAAATAAGACCATTCTCATAGGTGCTGAAAGTGCAGCAGAAGCCATTTCTAAATGTGGTTCCTATGTGTTCAGGGTTTTTCCCTCAGACCTTCTCCAGGGAATTGGTGTGGCTGAGCTTGCCAACTTTCTGGGATACAAGGAAGTTGTGCTGACCTATGTTAACAATGACTGGGGCGTTGGACTTGCCGAGGTCTTTAAGACCGAATTTACAAAAGCCGGCGGCAAAATCATTGATGAACTTCCCCATGGAGAGGGAAAAACCGATTACCGAAGCGAAATTCTCAGAATGAAAAGTAAAAACCCCAAGGCCATTGTCAACCTGACCTATATTAAAGAGGGTGCCACCATATTAAAACAGGCCTATGAGACAGGTCTTAATGTTCAATGGCTCATGGGATCAGCTTCCAAATCACCCAAGTTGGTCGAGCTTGCCGGAAAAGCCAGCGAAGGTGTCATTGGCACCTATCCAACCTTCTCCCAGGAGACTTCCCAGTACAAAGCCTTTAAAACAGCATGGGACAAAAAATATCCTGGAAAGAAAACTCCCATATTTGGTGAATATAATTATGACATGGTAAAACTGACAGCATTGGCCCTTAACTCAGCTGCTTCCTATGAAGTTGATGATATCAAGGCCGCTTTGATCAAAGTAAGCAAGGGATATATAGGAACAACCGGTGACAAATCTTTTGATGAAAATGGAGATGTCGGTGCATCCTATGGCAGATGGACGATCAAAGACGGGAATATCACAGATTATAAATAAAGAGAATTGATCCTGATGACAATCTATTATGTTCAACTGCTTACAAACGGGATTATTGCAGGATCAATTTATGCCATGTTTGCCGTGGGACTTGCCTTGGTTTACGGGGTTTTCAAATTTATCAATTTTTCCCATGGGGAACTTATAACGTGGGGAGCATATCTTACATTGATGTTCTCCTCACCTTTATTTTCCCTTCCCCTGTATTTTGCTGTAATCCCGGCCCTTGTCATTACAGTGGTAATAGGACTTGCCCAGGACTTTTTCGTTTACAGGCCTTTGCGCCAAAGCAATCCAATAGCCATTCTCATAGCTTCCATAGGGCTATCCTATCTGTTGAGGAATGCCATAAGGCTTTGCTGGGGATCAGACCTGCAGACCTTTGATCTTCCCCTATCCACAGGGCTCATTTTCTGGGGCATTTATATCACAAAGACCCAGATTCTCATGATGCTGTCAGCTTTACTCTTCTTTGGTATTTTGTATTTTCTTTTAACAAAAACCCTGCTGGGTAAATCATTAAGGGCTGTATCAGACAATATGGAGCTTTCCTCCATCATGGGGATCAACATGAAAAAAGTTACCTGCACGATATGGGTGCTTGCATCGGTGTTTGCAGGTTCAGGAGGCATTCTTCTTGCATTTGACACTAGTCTTGATCCCATGATGGGTATGAACAACCTGATAAAGGCCTTTGCCGCAGTGCTGCTGGGAGGAGCCGGCAATATATGGGGTGCGCTGATTGGCGGACTTTTCATTGGAATTGCTGAAAATATAAGTGTCGCTTTTATCTCACCGGATTATAAGGATTTTATCGCCTTTGGACTGATTTTTATTCTTCTTCTTTTCAAGCCCAGGGGAATCTTTGGTATTGCAGGAGGGGTGCGCTGATTATGGATTATATCTATCACATCATTATTATCTGCCTGATCTATTCAATATTTGCCCAGTCTTTAAACCTGGAACTTGGATTTACAGGTTTATATAATTTCGGCCACATTGCTTTTTTCGGAATCGGGGCCTACGCTTCTGCCCTGTTGAGCCTGAAAGGAGTATCTATTCCTGTGGCAATGATGATGGCCATGGCAATTGCAGGAATTGCAGGAGCTCTTTTTTCCATCCCCGCACTTCGTCTATCGGGAGATTATTTTGGCATTGCCACCTTTGTCTTTGCTGAAATGGCCCATCTTATTTTTTTAAATGAGCGTGACCTTACAGAGGGGCCAATGGGGCTTCCTGGTATCCCGAGACCTGACTGGATCGGTTCTGGAATTACAAGTCTTCCCCTTTTTCTGGTCTTTGCATTTTTTGCTGCCTTTGCCACCTTTCTTTTGCTCCGCAGAATAACAAACTCTCCATATGGAAGGGCCTTAAAGGTAATAAGGGAAGATGAATTTGTTGCCCAGGCCCTTGGCAAGAACACATTTATTATCAAAACCAAAACAATAATTGTCGGATCAATATTTGCTGGCCTTGCCGGTGCGTTGTGGGCCCATTATATAACCTATATCAGTCCTTCGGATTTTACCCTGCAAGAGACTATTTTAGTGCTTCTTTGTGTAGTCCTTGGTGGCAAGGGAACTAATTTCGGACCTGTTATTGGTGCATTTGCAATCATCTTTTTTGGCGAATTCATAAGGTTTATCCCCATCCCTTCCGGATATGTAAGATTTGTGGCGCCTTCCCAGGGAATGGTCTATGGCTTTATTCTCATTGTGATGATGCTCAAACGCCCCCAGGGGATTATATCAGAAGCAAGGAGATCATCAGAGAAGAATGCTTAGATTAGAAAATATTTCAAAACGCTTTGGTGCTCTTGTGGCTGTAAATGATGTTTCATTCAGCCTGGAAGATAAGGGCATCTCAGGTCTTATAGGACCCAATGGAAGCGGCAAGACAACTTTATTCCATCTTATTACAGGCTTTTACAAACTTGACATGGGAAATGTCTTTTTTTTAGATCAAAAAATAAACGGGCTTGCTCCCCATGTTATCAGCCAAAAAGGAATTGTACGAACATTTCAGCAGACAAGGGTTTTACCCTTTCTTTCTACCCTGGATAATCTTATTGCTGCTGCACCCAACCAGCTAGGGGAAAATCTTTTTCCCCTGTTTTTTAAACCTTTGAAAGTTGCCATTCAAGAAAAGGAGAACACCCAGAAAGCATTGTCAATTCTTGAAACACTTGAACTGATAAAACTAAAAAATGACCCTGCAGGAGACTTAAGCTATGGTCAGCAAAAACTCCTTGAGATAGG
>JAHJDU010000473.1 GCA_018812385.1 Pseudomonadota bacterium | reverse complement strand
GAAATATGATATTGTATACAGATTAATCTGGAATACTATTGTTTTTGGTAAGTTAGTCTATCTATATGAGTTAAATGAATTTTAAACATACAGGAGAGGTACTTATGATCTTAAAAAACTTGCATAATTTTAAAAGGTATAACTTTATAGAGGGTTATACACCAATTTTAAAGACCAATAAACTGATATTGTTAATTGTTATATTTATCCTGGTTTTAATTTTGACAACCTCTTCTGGAGCTGATAACATGAGTTTGTTTCGGATAGGAACGGGTGGACAGACCGGAGTTTATTATCCCGTTGGCAAGATAATAGCGCAAGGCATTACAGGTAGTAATATATCACTTGAGAAAACTGAGGGAACTGGTATTCAGAAATACATCAGTGTTGCCCAGAACTCCGGAGGATCAATAGATAATGTCCAAGGGATAACAGCAGGCGAAATAGAAGCCGGATTGGTCCAGGCCGATGTTGCTGCCTGGGCATTCCACGCAGAGCATGTATTCAAGGGGAATGATAAAGTCCGGGGTGTTCGAGCAATAGCAAGCCTTTACCCTGAGAAGTTCCAAATTGTCACACGCCGTGATGCAAAGGTTCAAAGCGTGAACGATCTTCGCGGGAAGCACATATCTATCGATGAGATTGGATCAGGGACTTTGGCTGTTCTGAGGATTGTTCTGGAGACACATGGTCTCAACGAAAAGGATCTGAAACCTGTTTATCTGAAACCGGTATTTACTCAAGACAAAATAGTAAGCGGTGAACTTCAGGGTTTTGTTATGATGGCCGGGGTACCGATGGAAGCCGTCACTCAATTGTTAAGTACAGGTATCTCTCTTGTCCCCATAGCACCCAATATGGCTTCCCTGATAGAAGCAAAATATCCATATTTAGTCCCGGGTAAAATATCGGCCGGTATTTATCCAGGCATTCCTGATACACCTACCATTCAAGTACATGCCCTAATGGTAGTTAATAAGACAATGGATGAAGAACTTGTCTATAAAATTACAGCGGCCTTATGGAGTGAACAAACCCTTTCAATGCTTAAAGCAGGGCATCTCCAGGGAAAATCAATTACACCTGACACTGCATTGGCTGGTATCTCAATACCACTTCACCCGGGTGCAAAAAAATATTACCAAAAATATCCAAAACGTTTTAATGCCTCACAACTGAAATGAAAAAGAACTTCTCCATTTTTCAGCTATTGTTGTGGTTTTTCATGATTGTATTGATTGTCGGTGTTATTGCCACCGGAATAGTGATGAATACTACTCTTCGCTCAGTAGAAAAACAACTTCCCGGGAAGCTTCTGGCAGAGCTCAATGATCTTTCCCTTGTCCTTGAGAATCTCTCAGATGTCGTAAGTAATGCAAGGATTGCCAAAGACATGCCCAACTCAGATAATCTAAACCTGCTGCGTAAAAAAGTAGAGCCTGTTTACAACGGTATTGTAAAGTTACGCGAATCCTACGTGATTGACAACATGGTACAAGCTTCTGCTTTTCATGCAGTAGTTGCACCGGCAATCGCTGATTTGCAGATTTGGCTTTCCGAAGGCGTTTCAGGATTAGGACCAGAAAACAAAACAACTGCAATAATAATTTTTTTACGAATTTATGAGGCTTACCAAAAAGCTCGAATGCTGAATCTGGATTCAAGAATTAGAGCCCAAACAATACTGGAAGAGCAGCAAAAAAGACTTGGACATTTTTTGTTTAACGCCAATTTACTCTTTGTTTTGGCCATATTTATCACGTTTGGCATGGTTTATCTATTGATCCGGCAATATATACTTCAGCTCAGAGAATCTGAAGCCCAGTCTGAACTGCGTGATCAGCGTGATCTTCTGAACAGTTTGTTTGAAAATGTCTCTATGGGTATCACCGTTTGGGATCAAAAGGGAAGCCTTTTGTTTTCAAACAGAAGTTTTACTGAAATCACGGGTTACTCCAAGCCGGATATTAAAACTTCAAAGGATTGGTTCCTAAAAGCTTATCCTGATCAGAAATACAGAAACCAGGTTTTAGACGAATGGAAGGAATTAGCTTATAAAAAAGAAACCATACACCAATTCAAGGTCGCATGTAAGAACAACGAGGTGAAAGACATTGAATTTCGAAGTGCTTTCCTGAACGATGGCAGAGCATTGGTAACCATGACGGATATCACCTGGCGGATTCAGGCAGAAAAAGAAAAAATAAATGCCCAAAAATTTGCGGCAAATCAGTCTAAGCAGGCCTTGGTGGGTCGGGTTGCCGGAAAAATGGCCCATGATTTTAATAATATATTAGGCATTATTATGGGCAATACCGAGCTCGCACTTTGGGATTGTAAAGAAGAAGAAACACGGAAGACGCTTGAGTTAGTTTTTGAACAGACCATACGAGGCAAAAACTTAACAAAAAACCTGGTTGCCTTTGCCAAAGACCAGGAGCCAAAACAGGAATTTTTCAGAATCAATGAAAAAATCGACCTTGTTATAAATCTGTTAAGAAAGGATCTGGAAGGAATTGAAATTATCAAGGAATATAAGACAGGAGTACCGGAACTGCTCGCTGATCCAGGAATGATCGAACATGCATTTGTAAATTTAATACAAAATTCAATCCATGCCATAAGTATGAATGAATACTCCAGAATAATTGTTCGTACGTATTGTTCAGACGAAAATATCTGTTTTGAGGTTGAGGATAATGGATGTGGAATTCCTGAAGAACATCTGGAAAACATTTATGAGCCATCTTTCACCCTAAAGGGAACCCGGGATGTTACAGGTTCATATAAAACCGGTATTAAAGGAACCGGCTATGGAATGGCCAATATAAAAAAATATATCGAACAGCACAAAGGCAATCTTTCAGTTGAATCTGAATTTGGTTCAGGTACGAAATTCACCATCCGTCTGCCTGTCATTAAAAAAGAATTAACAAAAGAAGAAAAAACAGAAATACAAAATACAAAATTACAATTTAAAAAGGATATTCTTATTGTAGAGGATGAGCAGGCGATATCAGATGTACAATACAGGATATTAACTCAGGACCCATGTAACCACAAGGTTGGTATCGCAAATACGGGACAGGTTGCCATAGATTTATTTGGAAGGAATAAATACGATTTGATAAGTTTGGATTATATACTTCCGGGAGGTATCAATGGTATGGATGTATATAATCATATCAGGGAAACAAACAAAACCATTCCAATCCTGTTTCTTTCCGGGAATATTGAATTTTTAGAATCGATAAAAGAATTGAAACAAAAAGATGCTAACGTCGATCATCTGTCAAAACCCTGTCAGAATAAAGATTATGTAAACAGCATAAATAAGTTAATAGTTGAGAGTTTGGTTTGAATTTTTATTTGTCTTGCAACACAATATATATTAGTATAATTTTAACTGAAATTAATCAGAATATTTAAAGCCTTCTGGTGTTTTTATGGTTTGGGAATTGCACGGAATAAGGTAAATATTTCACTCCAAAAATAAAGTTGGCTCTTTAATCATACAAACAATATTCTATAATTACAGGGTTATATATTGTGCAAGGAAATCACCAGGCAAATAAACTGGCAGAAATGGAACTGAAAGAATCTGAAGAAATATTTCGTAGTTTTTCAGAGCAGTCACTCGTCGGAAATTATCTCATTCAAGATGGGATTTTTGTTTATGTAAACCCAAAATTTGCTGATATTTTTGGCTATACAGTTGAAGAGTGTCTGAACAATATGCATTTTCGAGAGTTCGTCCATCCAGATGACTTGGCATTCGTTGAAGAACAGGTTCGGAGAAGGG
>JAHJDU010000044.1 GCA_018812385.1 Pseudomonadota bacterium | reverse complement strand
GGGATAACTGGTATTTCAATGATGTTGATCACAGGTTCGGAGATGACTGGCCCGGAAGAATCCCTGCCCAGCTCGTTGCCCACACTCTTTTTTACTTTACAAAAGAAAACGATCTTGTATTTGATCCCATGGCAGGCGGGGGAGTGGTTGCAGATACCTGTCTTGCGTTTAACAGAAGATGCTGGTCTTTTGATCTTTTGGACAGGATTAAAACAAGGCCTGAAATAGAACCTTTTTTATGGAACCCGGAAAACCTGGCCTGGCCCGTTCCGGCTGGTAAAAAACCTGACCTGCTCTTTTTTGATCCACCCTATTTTAAAAAAATGGCAGACCATTACATGAAAGGCAGTATTTCAGATTTTTCCCGGCCCCAATATTTAAAATTTTTTAAAGATCTTTTCTGCCTCATGAAAGAACATTCAAAACCATCAACCCGTATTGCATTTCTTAATGCAGACTTCAGAGACTTCCAGGGTACCCCGGCTTTTGATGAAGACCCTGAAAACGCCATCCTGGTTTTAGAATATGCGAAACTGCTTGAAAACTGCGGATGGAAGATCACGCATTTAATAGACTGTCCCCTGTCAACGGAAAGGTTTACCGGCAATATGGTAAGCCACATGCAGGACAAAAGAACCCTGGGTATTATCAGAAGAACTTTGATCATAGGGAAATTAAAATCCACATAAATTTTTCATCTGATGAAATCGAAAAATTTACGGGAATTGTTTTTTTTCAGGGATTGTGTATGATAATCCAACAAAGGTGCCTTCTTTGATGTTTTGGAAAAACGTGCTTTATATAATTTGGGGGCTGTGATATATCTTGGTGCAATTTCAGAATCCGCTGTTTTTTTTATATGAAGATGTTCTCAAAGGCTGAAGATGATTCGACTCGAAGACCTTAAACCCAGTGCCGCGTTGAGAGGGCTCTTGCCCGACTGTCTGGTCACGGTAGTTAATATCCAATGGTATGGTTCCGAGGCGCTGGAGCTGACCTACAAAACGCCAAATGGCAGGGTCGCAAATGAACTGGTCTACCGCAGCGATGAACCAAGACTTGATCTTGTTGAGCAAGGGCGGCCATGGAGTTTTGATGGTGACGGGGCCATGTTTCGACTTGTTTCCGAAGCGCTTCGTATCCATCTTGCCCATCTCTTTGACCCGGTTCTGGCTGTCCACACCTCACTGGTCGATCCTCTGCCGCATCAGATCACCGCGGTATATGGGGAAATGCTCCCAAGGCAGCCGCTCCGGTTTCTTCTGGCGGATGACCCAGGTGCCGGTAAGACGATCATGGCCGGATTGCTTATTAAAGAACTGATTGCCCGCGGTGATCTTCAGCGCTGCCTGATCGTCTGCCCAGGCAGTCTCGCAGAACAATGGCAGGATGAACTCTACCGTAGATTCGCCCTGCCGTTTGAAATTCTCACAAACGATAAACTCGAAGCCGCCCGCACCGGCAACTGGTTTCTGGAAACAAACCTGATTATTGCCCGCCTGGATAAACTCTCGCGCAATGAAGATGTGCAACAGAAACTACAGGCCCCAGATTGTCAATGGGACCTCATCGTCTGTGACGAGGCGCACAAGATGTCGGCTACCGTTTTTGGAAATGAAGCAAAATACACTAAACGCTATCGGCTCGGGCAGCTTTTAGCAACTCTTACCCGGCACTTTCTGCTGATGACCGCCACCCCGCATAACGGCAAGGAGATTGATTTTCAGCTATTTATGGCACTGCTCGACGGGGACCGCTTCGAAGGCCGTTTTCGGGATGGGGTCCACTCTGCCGACGTCTCCGACCTCATGCGCCGCATGGTCAAGGAAAATCTGCTCAAGTTTGATGGGACACCCCTGTTTCCCGAACGGATAGCCTATACGGTTCCCTATAAACTTTCAAATGAAGAAGCCGGGTTGTACAAAGCCGTAACCAACTATGTCCGTGAAGAGTTCAACCGGGCCGAGGCGCTTGAGAACGGAAAACGGGCAGGGACCATTGGTTTTGCTCTGACCATTCTTCAAAGACGTCTTGCTTCTTCGCCCGAGGCCATCCATCAGTCACTTCGACGTCGAAGGGAACGGCTGGAAAGCCGCCTGCGGGAACTGGAAGTGCTCCAGCGGGATGACCGGATTGAGGCAATCCTTTCATCTTTACTGCCATTTCTGGACACGGAGGACAT
>JAHJDU010000472.1 GCA_018812385.1 Pseudomonadota bacterium | reverse complement strand
TTAAAATGCAAAAGAATAAAATCATCTACTTTTAATTTAAATAGATAGGGATTTTCCCAGATAAAACTGATAAAATTGATAAAAACATTCAATTTGTTAAAAAACGACTTTTAAAAAAAACTAACCATGGCATACTTTTTGCCTATGATAGTGATAATGATAAGGATAAAAAGCACTCTTCATTCGGGACATAGTGCTGTGTAACCGACAGGGCGGAGCTATCTTTGAACCTTCAAATTCAAACAACATTTTTCCAGATATAACTGCAAAAGGCTTAAATTTATGAGATCTGACAAAATAGTTAATCTTCTTGTTTCCGAAGAACAACAAATAGTTCTTAAAAAGCTGTCATCTTCCATGCCGGATGTTACTTTAAATGACCGGCAGATCTGTGACTTTGAATTACTGACAACCGGCGTTTTTTCCCCTTTAAAGGGGTTTATGAAACAAATCGATTATGAGTCTGTCCTGGATCGCATGCGCCTTGAAAAAGGAGAACTCTGGCCTGTTCCCATCTGCCTGGATATCCCGGAAAACTTGGCCCACACCCTTGAAACAGGCCAGTCTGTCGCTTTAAGAGACCAGGAAGGCTTTCTTCTCGGGATCATGAATATCGAAGACATCTGGCCTTTGGACATGGAAAAAGAAGCCCTGGCCATTTATAACACCCAGGACAAAACCCACCCTGGTGTTGACTACCTTTACAGCAAATCCGGCAAATACTATATTGGCGGTGAACTTCAAGCTTTAAGCCTTCCCATCCATCCTGATTTCAAACAGATCAGGAACACACCGGCCGAAGTTCAAAAAATATTCTCCAAACTGGGTTGGAAACGCATCGTGGGGTTCCAGACCCGGCAGCCCATCCACAGGCCCCAATTTGAAATGACCATCCAGGCCATGCAGAAAGCCCGTGCAAACCTCCTCCTTTTGCCTATTGCAGGGGTTACAAAACCAGGAGACTTTGACCATTTCACCCGCATGCGCTGTTATCAGAAAGTTGCTGCCCACTATCCCCCGGACTCTTATGTATTAAACCTGCTTCCTTTGGCCATGAGAATGGCTGGCCCAAGGGAAGCCATCCTTCACATGATCATCGGTAAAAATTTTGGCTGCACCCATTTTGTTATTGGACACGATCATGCTTCTCCTGGCAATGGCAGCAGCAATGAACCTTTCTATAAATATGATGAGGCAATAAAACTTGCCCACAATGCCCATAAAGAAATAGGGGTTGAGACCGTCACATTTGAAGAAATGGTCTATCTACCTTTTGAGGATGAATACAAAATTGCAACCAGTGTTCCAAAAAATACAGATACCATTTCTTTTACCGGAACCGATATCCAGAAAAGAATCCGATCCGGCAAAAAAGTGCCGGATTGGGCTACCTTTCCGGAAGTCATCCATGAACTTCAAAAATCCTATCCCCCTCCTTTAAAACAGGGCTTTACTGTATTTTGCACAGGACTTTCCGGAGCCGGTAAATCCACCATCGCCAATATCCTTTATTCTAAATTTCTTGAGATCGGGACAAGGCCTGTCACCCTTCTTGACGGTGATATTGTCCGACGAAACCTTTCTTCAGAACTCAACTTTTCCAAGGAACACCGGGATATCAACGTAAAAAGAATCGGTTTTGTAGCAGCAGAAATCACAAAAAACAGAGGCATCGCCATCTGCGCCCCCATAGCACCCTATGAAAAAACACGAACCCAGATCAGGGAATCCATTGAAGCCCATGGCGGTTTTTTTGAAATCCATGTTTCCACCCCCATCGCAGAATGTGAAAAAAGGGATAGGAAAGGCATGTATGCCAAGGCAAGGGCCGGCCTTTTAAAAGGTTTTACCGGAGTTGATGATCCCTACGAAGATCCCTCCAACCCTGAACTTAACATCGACACCACAAGCCTGACACCGGAGGAAGCCGCCCAGGAAGTTTTGCTCTTTATCAGTCAGAAAGGGTTTATTTAATTTGACTGACCAAGCAATCAGTGTTATTATTAGCATAATTATACAAATAAAAAGGGTAATATTATGCAAATAAAAAACTATTTATCTTCAACGCAACTATCAAAAAAAACTGCTGCAGCGATCAATTCCTTAGAGACTGGAGAGACTGACAAATTAATCATCTTGAAAAACAATTCTCCAAAGGCAATCCTTATGTCATTTGAATCCTATGAGGCAATGGAAGAAGAAATAGAAGACCTTCGCCTGACAGCCCTTGCGCTGTCCAGAATTCAAAATTTCAATCCTGAAGAAACCATCTCCCATAAAGAGATGATGGACAAATATGCAAAATGACCTGGGAAATCATTTATCATAAAGATGTGGATGAAGACCTGGAAAGCGTGGGACCGGCTGCAGCAAGAAGAATCATTTTGACAATTAATGAAAAACTCACCAAAGCGCCTGAAAAGTTTGGAGCACCATTATCAAATAATCTTAAAAATTTCCGGAAACTGAGAATCGGAGATTTCAGAGTTGTTTATCAGGTGTTCAATAAAAAAGTAATTATTTTTATTTTAGCAGTAGGCCCAAGAAGAGACAAAGAAATATATCGATCAGCTTCAAAACGAATTTAATATTTACAGAGGCAACATGACAAAAAAAGCATTGATAACCGGTATTACAGGCCAGGACGGGGCATACCTTGCTGAGTTCCTGCTGGATAAGGGATACCAGGTCCATGGTATCAAAAGAAGATCATCTCTTTTCAATACAGACCGGATAGACCACCTCTACCAGGACCCCCATGAAAAAAACAGGAACTTAATCCTTCACTATGGCGATCTGACCGATTCAACCAACCTTATCAGAATACTCCAGCAGGTTCAGCCTGACGAAGTCTACAACCTGGCTGCCCAGAGCCACGTGGCTGTCTCTTTTGAATCTCCGGAATACACGGCTGACACAGATGCCCTTGGCACCCTGCGCCTTCTGGAAGGCATCCGGCTCCTTGGCCTTGAAAACAAGACCCGGTTTTACCAGGCATCCACTTCAGAACTCTATGGCAAGGTCCAGGAAACCCCCCAGACTGAAAAAACACCTTTTTATCCCAGGAGCCCCTATGGTGTTGCCAAACTCTATGCCTACTGGATAACAGTCAACTACAGGGAAGCTTATAATATCTATGCCTGCAATGGAATCCTGTTCAACCATGAATCCCCCCTTCGCGGTGAAACCTTTGTCACCCGCAAAATCACCCGCGCCATTGCCAGAATCAGCCTTGGCCTGCAGGACTGTCTCTTCTTAGGCAACCTGGATGCAAAAAGGGACTGGGGACATGCAAAAGACTATGTCAAAATGCAATGGCTCATGCTCCAGCAGGACCATCCAGAAGATTTTGTCATAGCCACAGGAAAACAGTATTCAGTAAAGGATTTTCTCAACATTGCCGCCAAAGAACTGAACATCGAAATCACCTGGAAAGGCAAAGGCGTTGATGAAAAAGGATTTGACAAAAAAACCAACAATCAGATTGTTGCCGTGGATCCCAAATATTTCAGGCCGACAGAAGTTGAATCCCTCCTGGGTGATCCTTCAAAAGCAAAACAAAAACTTGGCTGGGAACCGGAAATAACCTTTCAGGAACTTGTCACAGAAATGGTCCAACAGGATCTTATCGAAGCCAAAAAAGATCACCTCTGCCAGACCCATGGATTTAATACTTTTAACTACAACGAATAGTCTTGGTATTCTATAATTAATTGGCAAAGAGAAATAAAATACAAAGGGGTGATTATGAAAAGAAAACATTTTCCCATAATTATTGAACAGGATGCTGATGGTGTGTTCATTGTAACTTGTCCGGTTTTTAAAGGATGTCATAGTTATGGTTCTACCATTGATGAGGCCATCACAAATATTACTGAAGCCATTGGTTCATGTATAGAAGATACGATACGACCTTGAAATAGATCCATATGATTTTTGGAAATAATAAATAGCAGGACACAAATGAATGCCAATTATAAGGATTTTTTTAAAGCATTTGAGTCCATCTGCGCAAATCTACATACCATATCAATATGAAAAAAACCGATAAAATATTCATTGCAGGCCCTAAAGGCCTCGTTGGTTCAGCCATCATCCGCCATCTTGAAAAAAACGGCTACACCAACCTGCTCGCCCCTTCCCATTCTGAACTTGAACTTATGGAAAGCCAGACTGTATCCAGATACTTTGAGAAAAACAAACCCGAGTATGTATTCCTGGCCGCAGCAAAAGTAGGCGGAATCCTGGCCAACAGCACCTATCCTGCCGACTTCATCTACCAGAACCTGATGATCCAGAACAACATCATCCACCAGTCCTATGTTCACAATATAAAAAAACTGCTCTTCCTGGGCTCTTCCTGCATCTACCCCAAACATTGCCCACAACCCATGAAAGAAGAATACCTGATGACCGGCCCGTTGGAACCCACCAATTCACCCTATGCCGTGGCAAAAATAGCCGGAATAGAAATGTGCTGGTCTTATAACCGGCAATATGGAACAAAATTTATCCCTGTCATGCCCACAAACCTTTATGGCCCCAACGATAATTTTGATCTTGAAACATCACATGTGCTGCCGGCCCTGATCAGAAAATTACATGAAGCCAGACAAAACAATGCCGAATCAGTAACTGTCTGGGGCACAGGCTATCCAAAAAGAGAATTCCTTTACGTAGATGACCTGGCTGATGCATGCCTCTTTATAATGCAAAAAGAATTCTCAAACCAGGAATATAAAAACAAACCGCTTTTCAATATAGGCTCAGGCAGGGATATCAGCGTAAAAGAGCTTGCAGAGCTGATAAAAGAAATAACAGGTTTTAAAGGAAAGATCGTTTTTGATACTTCAATAC
>JAHJDU010000471.1 GCA_018812385.1 Pseudomonadota bacterium | reverse complement strand
CAGCTCAAAGAGGCCTGTGAAAAAGCAAAGGCCGAACTTTCTGATAAACAGACAACAAGTATATTTTTATCCTCAATACCTGGTTTGGATGGTGCAATGATTGATTTTGAGACAAGGGTGGACAGAAAAACCTTTGAAGAAATAACTTCAGATCTTGCCCAGATGATGATTCTGCCAACAAAACAGGCCATAAAGGATGCAAGAATAGGGATTGAAAACATTGATCGTGTCCTCCTGGTGGGAGGGGCAACAAGGATGGCCTGTGTACAAAAAATCGCAAAAGATTTTTTCCATCAAACCCCCTACCAGAAAATCAATCCGGATGAGGTGGTGGGTCTTGGCGCGGCAATCCAGGCAGGTATTCTGACAAAAGAGATAGAGGATGTGGTTTTGCTGGATGTCAATCCCCTTTCTTTAGGCATTGAAACCAAAGGCGGTCTTGTCGCAAGGATCATACCCAGAAATACCATAATCCCTACTTCAGAAGACCAGATATTTACAACTGCCAAAATCAATCAGACAAGTATGGACATAAATGTTTTGCAGGGTGAGCGCGAAATGGCGGTTGACAATATCAGCCTGGGCGAATTCAGATTAACAGGAATTCATCCCCAGCCCCAGGGTCAGTCCAGAGTAGAGGTCAGTTTTTCCATAGATGCCAATGGAATCCTCACTGTATCAGCGATGGATCTGCAGACAGATAATGAAGTCAGTATTAAGATTGATTCAACTGAAATGGTTTCTGAAGAGATGATAAGCCAGGCAATTATGGATGCCAAAAATAATGTCAAAAGCGATGCTGAGAATAGACAAAGAATCGAGACCATTATCCGGGCAGAAAATCTTATCACCAATGTTGATGAGATTATTAAAGATAATTCCCGGCAATTGTCTGAATATATTTTACAGGATTTAAATTCTTTGGTTATAGATCTTAAAAAGAATATCAAACAAGGGAATGTCAAGGATATTAAAAATGGAATCAGTTTATTGACTCAATCTATTTCTGTAGCTAAAAATTCTAAAACAAAAAAAGTTGGCTAAAAATGCGTATTCGGCCTCTACACAGCACCATGCGGCCTTTAAAATTAAACAGGCCTTTGTTAGATCCGGATGAACAGATCGTACTGGAAGATCAGGGCGGGTTTAAACATTTGTCTCTCTATGGGTGGAAGCCTGCGCATATTTTTCTTACAACAAAGAGATTGATTCTCTGCCAGCTGAAAAAAGTTGTTTTTGAGATTGATCTTTCAGCTATTTTTAAACTATCCATTGAAAACCAATATTATATATTACGTAAAAGAGAGATCTTATGTATTCATTATAATGATAAAGATCTTAACCGCCATGGAATTTTACGGATGGTGGTCAATGGTTTACACACATGGAACAGCAGGCTTTTCCAGTCAACTCTTTTAAAAGTTGATGATAATTGTATTAAAATGATTGCAAAAAGGCTCGATGATAATTGCAAGACAATATTGTGGTTTCTTAAGGAAAAAGGCTATGCCAGGATAGATCAACTGGCAGAGATTACAGATGCTGCCAATCATATGGAGGTGCTTACAAATATCAAGGATGCCATAAATCCTGTTGCCCAAAGGCTTTTAGGGTGTCCGATCATGTCATTTGAGCGATCCAGAGTTGACAAGCATACAGGCCGGACCATTCTATTTTCCTGGTGGCTTGCAGGAGTTCAGGAACAATGGATCCACGACCGCCTTTTGGATATCTTTGATGAAAAAGATTATTTTCAGATTATCATGGAAGTGAAAAAATTAGAAAAATCAGATTTAAAAATATCACTGGATCATGATGAATTGATTGTAGAGTCCAGAAAAATCGGATCAAAATGGCTTGAAAGATTCACGCTTTCACAAGAAGCTGTGTTTGATAATCATAAGATCTATTTAAAGAACAATCTGCTTGAAATAAGATTGTTTAAAAAGGCCTATCACTTAAGTCTTGAAAATCTGGAAAAGGATACGGGAATATAATGAAAAAGTCGCCGGAATATCTGGAAAATTCAAATTTGCGCCTGCTTGTTTTTGGTGGAAAAGGGGGAACCGGTAAAACAACCATGTCAAGTGCTGCCGCGGTTCACCTTGCAAAGACCAACCCCTTAAAAAAAATTGTGATTATTTCCACTGATCCGGCCCATTCCCTTTCCCACGGATTTGGGGTGAAATTAGATAACCGGAACACCCGTCTGACTTTAAACAATAATCAAAAATCAAATTTATATGCAAGAGAGCTGGATGCACAGGAGCTGGCAGCTCAATTTAAATTAGAAAATGGTGATATCATGAAAAAAATTGCTGATCGAGGTACCTATTTTGATCAAAAAGATATCACTGAATTTTTTGAACTCTCTTTGCCGGGCATGGATGAAGTCATGGCAATTATTGAGGTTGCCCGATTAATATCTGAAAACATCTTTGATGTGCTGATACTTGATACGGCACCCACGGGTCATACCCTGCGCATGTTCAATCTTCCAGTACAGATGGAAAAATGGATACATGTTATGGATATGATGCTTGAAAAACATCGTTACATGGCCACACAATTTACCAGACGAAAATATGTCAAAGATGAATGTGATTTTTTTCTGGAAGGATTAACTCAAAAGATCCGGCTGGTTAACAATTTATTAAAGGACAAGCAGATAACACGGTTTATTCCTGTCATGATCCCTGAATCCATGAGTATCCATGAGACTCAAAAAATGGTGAGCTCTTTGCGTGAAATACATATTCCTGTTAAGGAGATTATCGTCAACCGCATAGCAAAGCAGAACGACTGTGAGTTCTGTACTGCACGAAAGCTTAAACAGGCAGACCCCATACTTCAGATTCAAAAGGAATTTTCAAGATTTGATTTGATCTTTGTTGAGAATTTCCAGGACGAGATAAAAGGTTTTAATGATCTGTCCCTGCTTGGAGATTATTTGACAGGCGATTTAAATGCCTTTTGCAAGAAACCCTGGCAAAAGAAACATGAACACATGATCCAGAATGTCGGCCAAACAATGAAAATGTCAAATCTGGATATTGATCCTGATATCCAGTTTATTATTGTCGGTGGAAAAGGCGGGGTGGGCAAGACTAGTGTTGCTTCATCCATTGGCCTTTATTTATCCGGTCGATTTCAGGATAAAAAAATATTGCTTTTTTCCACAGATCCTGCTCATTCCCTTTCAGATAGTCTGGATATGAAAATAGGTAATTGCATAACGGCTGTCACCTCCAATCTCTGGGCCATGGAGATGAATGCCGACCAATTGTTCAAAGATTTTAAAGATTCCTATAAAAAAGATATCCATTCAATGTTTGAGCGATTCTTTGTCAAAGGCATGGATATCAAATTTGACAGGGAAGTAATGGCTGAGCTCTTTTCCATGGCACCACCCGGATTGGATGAGATTATGGCAATAGATACAATAATGGATCTGAAACAAAAAAACGAATTTGATATTATTATTATAGATTCTTCTCCAACGGGCCATTTATTAAGGTTCTTAGAGCTTCCTGAACTGGTAAGGCAGTGGCTTAGGACCATTTTCAATCTGTTGATAAAGTATGAGGGAATTGTTAAATTAACCCGGTCTGCACAAAAAGCCCTTGATCTGTCCAAAAATACAAGAAGAATTCAGGAAAACCTGACAGATTCAAAAAAGACAGCCTTTATAATGGTTGTAATACCTGAGGCCATGGGGTTGCTGGAATCTGAAAACCTTTATACCTATTTAATAAAAGCAAAGATTCCCTTAAACCATGTTTTCATTAATATGATATTGCCTGATACTTACTGCCCTGTCTGTGTTATCAGACAGAAAAGTCAAAAATTCTATATTGAAAAGATTATCAGGAAATTTTCAAAAATGCATATAAGCCAGATACCCCAGTTCCCCCATGAGATCCACGGTAAAACCAATTTGGAAAAACTTATTTGCGAACTTATTAAACCGGATCAAGCCCAGTTTAACATAAAGGGGAATTCACATGTCTGAAAAACCTACCTATGAAGAATTGGAACAAAGGGTCAAAGATCTCGAATCCGTGTTCCACTCCGATCACAAGCAGAACGAACAGGAATTAAAAAGACTTTATCAAGACCAAAAAAAGCGTTTCAAAGAACTTTATTGTTTAAACAGAGTGTCGGAATCTATTAGATGGTTAGAAAATTTAAGGGATATACTGCACGACATAGTCCAGTTGATACCCGCAAGCTTGAAGTATCCGGAAATAACCAGAGTCCGGATTGTCTTTGATGGAGAGGAACACGTATCAGAGGGATTTGAGGAATCAAGCTGGTGTTTATCAGCTGAGTTTCTGGTCAGGGACAAACGCGGTATAGTAGAGGTGTTCTATATCGAGGAACGACCTCTGGAAGACGAAGGGCCATTTTTAAAAGAAGAGCGCGATCTTTTAGACAGTATTGCACATATGCTTGAAGAGGCAGCGGAAAAAGAATATATCAGGAACGAAAAACAACAACTGGAAGACCAGTACCGCCAAGCCCAGAAAATGGAATCAGTGGGGCGCCTGGCAGGCGGGGTGGCACACGATTACAACAATGCGCTCACCGCAATCATGGGATTCACTGACCTGGCCATGATGGATTCAGATCCAACAGGACCTTTGCATACTGATCTCAATCAGGTTCTCAAGGCTGCCAGACGTGCGCAGGACATTACCCGGCAACTGCTGGCCTTTGCCCGAAAGCAGACCATTGCCCCTATTGTGCTTAACCTGAACTCGATCGTGGAAAGCATGATCAAAATGCTCCGGCGCCTCATCGGAGAGGACATTGATCTTGTCTGGCTGCCAGACAAGGCTCTTGGGAATGTCAAGATGGACCCCTCCCAGATTGATCAGATTCTGGCCAACCTGTGTGTAAATGCCAGGGACGCCATCGCCGGAGTTGGCAAGATCACCATTGAAACAGGCATGGTGACCCTGGACAAAACCTATTGTGACAAGCATGCCGGTTTTGTTCCCGGTAAGTTTGTTCTGATGACTATAAGCGACAATGGCTGCGGCATGGACAAAGAGATACTGGACAAGATTTTTGAACCATTTTTTACCACAAAGGAACCCGGGGCAGGAACCGGGCTTGGCCTCGCGGTAACGAATAATATAATTGCCATGCACAAAGGGTTCATAGAAATAGAAAGCAAGGTAGGCAAGGGAACCAAGGTCATAGTAACTTTAAAAACAGAAAGGCTATCGTATGAGCAAGAGAAAGGTATTGATAGTTGATGATGAAGTGGAT
>JAHJDU010000470.1 GCA_018812385.1 Pseudomonadota bacterium | reverse complement strand
CTTTAAAACAGGCCTTTGAAAGGACATGATCACGATCAATCTGCCAGGGCAAATGAAACGGGTGATAGATTACATCCATTCCCGTCCAGGATTTACGATTAAGGATGCCAATCTCCCATGATGCCTTTTTCCCTACAATAATGGCATCCATTTCTTTTTTTACGTTTTTTTTTGTTTCACCCAATACCAGGCGCCGGTCCAGATATATTTCACATTCAAAGGGAACCGCATTTAAAGATGCACTTACACTGGAAATTTTTGAGGCCACTAATGTACCATTTTTCCCTTCCGCTTTCATAAGGGATTCACTTGTTTTTTCAATCCTCTGTATAATTTGGGACATTTCATAAATGGCATTTAATCCCTTTTCAGGGGCAGATCCATGGGCAGATATGCCATGGGTTTTAATGGCGATCTGTGCTTTTCCCTTATGGCCTGTAACAAGCTTGTTACCGGATGGCTCGCAGATAATCATATAGTCGGGATGAATGCGGCACTCATTAAATAAATGTTTCAGGTTTTCACCATCGCAATCTTCTTCCAGCACAGTACAGGATACATATATTGTTTTATCCATATGAAGTCCCATTTTTTTTGCGACAGCCCCTGCATAGATGGAGGCTGCTGCAGCCGATTTCATATCAACGGAACCTCTTCCATGGAGCCTGCCGTCCTCAATATGACCTTCAAAGGGATCATGTGTCCACTCTGAAACATCATTGACTTCCACCGTATCTATATGGGAATCAAACATAATGATTGTTTTCCCATTTCCGATTCGACCGACAATATTTCCCATGGCATCAATGATCACCTCGTCATAATCAAGTTGGTTCATTTTCTCGTTTATGTGCTTGATTATCTCTTGCTCATCACCGGAGTAGCTCTTTATCTTTATCAATTCCTGAGCAAATTCAATCAACTCGGATTTGATTTCTATTATTGCTGATTTTACGTTGTCCATCATTCATGTACCTTTATTTTCTCTTCAAACACGGATTCCTTTATCTGTTCCATTTTAATGGCACCTTCAGGGCATCCTGTGGCGCAGACACCGCATCCCCGGCATTGTTCAGCATCAATTACAGGAACCAGGAGCTTTTTTTCTTTGATGTCTTTTTTTTGGGATATGATTTCAAAAGGGCATCGCCGGACACATTTTCCGCATTTGATGCAGTCCTGGGTCGGAGGCTGTGCCAGGTAACGGCTCATGGGCCAATATTTTTGAACGTTGAGTTTTTGGGAGAGCTGATGGGGAAAGCAGCAGTCACTGCAGCAATTACATAAAGCACCTGTAATCATGCCATGTTTATCCAGCCCAAGTTCACCAATTTGCATCAACCCATTTTTATTGGCCTCTTTTACAATGTCCAGGGCTTTTTCCCTTGAAATCTCCCACCCGATTCCCCTGGTATTTGAAAATCTGATACAGGTGAATTCAGGTTTTTCGCAGTTTCCAATCATAGCCCTGCAATTGCAGGGCCATAAATAAAACTTAGATATTTTTTTGAAAAGAGTCTTAACCTCGTTCAGTAAAAGGTATTCTGGATATATTTTGTAAGGATCTCTTTGGTTTTTGTTTTTCAGGTCTTCTGCTTTTTGGGCATGGGATGCAATGTAATGATTTAATTCCCAATCGTTTAACTTGTCCTTTATTTCAACAGGCAGATCCTTCCAGCCTTCAAATAATGCCCAAAAATCAAATCTGATATGGAAATCTTCCGGTGCGAGCAGTTGGTCATCAAGAAGTTTTATAACACCCCTTTGCCAGGCTCTTTCCAAAAAAAGATCAAAATTATTATAATCTTTCAGGGTTTTGTTCTTTTTCAAAAGCGCTACTATCTGTTTTTTTTCAAGTGGTTTGTCGGCAAGTATCTGCAAAAGATCAATTTCCAGGGGTTCATAGAAACGATCCAGCCAGGGGGTTAAAAAATCAGGCAGGTTCATATTTTTCATTCTCCCATTATAACAATATATTAAATTTTTCTCTTATGGCCTTGTTAATCTCTTCCGGGATATAGGACGGTTTTGGGGCTGCAAGAAGTTTTTTAGAAATGGCAACACAATTATCTTCAAGCATTTGAATAGTCTTCTGTTTTTAATTCCGGCTCTGTTTGATCAACTTCCGAGCGCGGGTCAATTTGTAAGGCCATTTGCGTGGTATGCTTCATGATCATAAAATTCACCTGGTCTTCCACGGGGATGATTCGAACTATTTCTTTGTGCCTTAAAAATAAAGAGACCAGTGCAAAGGTGGCGCTGACACCTTAAAAATAAATAAAGAACCCATATGGCGTGTCCAGCAGTCCCATGACTGATGATGCAGCAATGGGACCTATCACAGAACCAATACCATAGAAAAGCAAAAGAGCAGAGCTGACATTAACCACATCCTTAGGCTCAAACATATCATGGGCTCTTGCCACAGCAGCCGGATAAATGGTGAACATAATTCCACCAAACATAGCCGTCGCTGCCATAAAAACCCAGAATGTGCCTTGAGAAGCCACAATCATCAAGGCGCTGATTACTGCAAAAACACCGCCTAAAACAGGAATTACCTTTGATCTGTCAAACCGATCTGAAAACAAACCCAGGGGCCACTGGAACAAAAGCCCTCCCAATACAGTGATGGCCATGAAATATGATATCTGGGAAACACTTAGATTTGTTTGATGGCAAAATATCGGCCCCATGGTGTAAAATGAGCTGCTTGCCAAACCAGATGTAAAACATCCGAGTATTCCCAAAGGGGCTTTTTTAAGAATAATTTTAAGCTTGACGGGCTCAGTCTTTGGCATTTGAGGGTGAATGGAATGGGTTAAGGCAATGGGAATAATGCAGGATACCAGTAAAAAACCAATCACAAAAAACAGGGTTTGATCTTTTATATCTCCAATGTTGAGAAGCTGCTGTCCAACACTGCCACCCAGATAGCACATAACCATGTATATGGAAAAAACCCTTCCCCGTGTCTGGGGTTGAGCACATTCATTGAACCAGCTTTCTATGACCATGAACAGTCCGATTGTGGCTATACCGGTAAAAAATCTGAAAACCGCCCATGCAAAAGCCGAAATATAAAACCCATGAAGCATGATCATGGCCGTAGCAAGGGCGGCAAACGCAGTAAAAGCCCTGATGTGCCCGACGCTTCTTATAAGAGGGCGGCAGTAAATGGCACCTGTTACAGAACCGATAAAATAAGAGGTTAAGATCATACCCGTCATTTGGGTAGAAAATCCCTCAATGGTTAATTTCAAACTCAGAACGGTTGCCAGCAACCCCAAACTCATCGCCAATAGCAGCATTGAGGTGTATAGGGCAACAAACGATTTTAATATTGATGTCATACTATATTTTCCAATGATGGTTTTTTACCTGAACCGGCTGATACCAAAGGGTGTGACATTTATCTCCGGTGTCTTGCCGTAAACCATGTCACATACAAGTTTTCCGGTTCCAGTTGCCAGGGTTATTCCCAGCATGCCGTGACCAGTGGCTATGATCAGGTTTTCCCAGGAGGGCGCTTTGTCTATTATGGGTAAGTCATCATAGGTCATTGGCCGAAAACTGGTCCATTCTTCGATGACCGGATGGCCCAAAGGTTCCCTTAGAAAGGCAGTTGCCCCTGAAATCAGCTTTGAAATGCGTTTAGGGTTCAACTTATCATCATACCCTGAAAATTCCATGGTTCCGCCCAGGCGATAGCCACTTTTCCATGGGGTGGCAACCATACTTTTTTCATAAAGAGAGCAGGGATAGGTGGGACATATGCCGGGTCTTTCCATGGTGATGCTATACCCCTTTCCCGGCTGAACCGGCAGATCAAGTTTTAATTGCTGTAAGGTCTGGGGCGCCCATGCCCCTGTTGCCAGTACAAAGGCATCTGCCTTGAAACTGCCTTTAATGGTATTCACTCCGACAAGGGTATTGCCTTTGATTTCAAACCCTAAAAGGTTGCAGTGCTCTTCTATGATAAGTCCTTTTTTGCTCAGGTGTTTTCGCCAGGAAGCCATGAGCATGTCTGGTTTGAGGTGCCAGTCATTTTCATTGAGCCAGGCTCCGGCAATATCATTTCTAAGGGCAGGTTCTATCTCCTGCAATTCTTTTTTATCAATTCTTCTGGCTTCCATATTATAGGTGGCAAGAAATTCATTGGTTGCTTGATATTTTTCAAAATTTTTCTTGTCCTTGAATACGGCTAATATGCCTTTTTTTTCAAAATCGCAGCACATAGTGTCCAGAGCCAGTAATGTATCAAACAGGCTGATGGAGTAATTCAGTATTTCGTATTTCCCCATGGCCGCCTGTGTCATATGGGAGGAATTGCATTTTGAAGCAAATTTTAACAGCCATATCAAGAGTTTGTAATCCAGCGTGGGTTTTATATACAGAGGCGAGGTCCTTTTCAGGGTTTTTACAATTTCATGGCTGACCGTTCCAGGAGAACACAAAGGTATGACATCACTGAAATAAAGCAGGCCACAGTTTCCATGGGATGCACCACCCCCGATTTCATCTTTTTCAACGATTCTGACACTTGCTCCTTTTTCAATTAAATAATGAGCGCAGGCAAGACCGATGACCCCGCCTCCGATGATAATGACTTCCTTGTTATACCCCATGGCGCTTTTCCTTTTACCAACTAATTATTTGATAGAGACTTTTGAGTTTAGGATGAATATTTTAATTTAGCCTTTTGATATTTCACTAATATCTTTGCCGATATTAAGCATGGTTCGGCAAAAATGAATACTTTTTTTGATGGTTTCAATCTCGAGGTGCAAGGCCGTCTCCATGTCTTCCAGGCTTATCCCCATTTCAGTTTCAATATTGATACGGTTGGTGGGGGAGTTATTTTTAATGAGCTCATATGCTTTTTGCATGTCAATATCTCCGTCACCCACGGCCACCCCGCTGACTTTAAAACCATCCCGGCAGAATTCAATGCGATCATCCCTGAAATGATTTGTAAATGCAACAGGAGCAAGATTCTCAATTGCTTTCATGGGATCTTCAGCAATATGCCAGGCATTCACAGTATCAATGCAGGCTCCGACAAAGGTATGATTCACCTCTTTGAGCACCCAGAGAATTTCTTCTGAAAAACTATCACAATGATTTTCAAGGGCCAGTCGGATGCCATATGCCTCTGCCTTTGGTGCTGCGTTTTTTAATATTTGTGCTGTTTCCTGCAGATAGGGCATGACCTTTGGATGAAACCTACTGCCTGCCCTTGGCCGGGGCCGGGGTAAATCCATACTGACCTTTACCACGTCTGCCCCCAGCAAATGAGCTGTGTTCAGGCCGTCTTCCAGATTATGCTGGATACCAATACCAAAATGCCCCAGGTCAAGGGACATATTGTACTCCAGGTAAAGATTTTTTTCTTTTGCTGACGTAGCAACTTCCCTGAGAAAAGAAGGTTCCAGGTTTTCCAGGACCCCGTCATCCAGATGAAATCCGTCCAGACCGAGTTCAATACCCAGATCAAAAAGCTGAAACGTACTCAATTGCCTTTCCCATGGCAGTTTAAATCCTGCCCATGCCTGACCGATCCCGTGCAGATATAAACTATAAGTATGCAGCCCCAATAGCATATGGTGATTTTCCTTTTTATTTTCATGCATATTTGAGCACATAAAATATTTCCCTTTACTTCTTTTTAAAATTATTTAAGTCTGCTATCTATATTGGGTCTGCATTATTATGGAAACTTTATTTTTGTCAAGGAAATCTGGCAAAAATTAAAGAATTTATTTTTTTAAAAAGGTTAAAATAAATTTCATAGCCCTATGGGGATTAGCAATCCAGACAAAGGAGAAAAAACCAAAAGCTTGGCATTGAAAATTTATTTGTTTTGCACGACAATATATATTAGTGTGGTTTTATTGAAATTGAATAGGATATGACAAGTGTTCCAACCCGATAACCAAGTTCATTCAAAATTTAAAAGAGATGTAATATGGCAAAAAACCCAACCCGTGAAGAATTGAAACAACGAATTTCAGAGTTAGAAAAAGAGGTGGAAAGCTATGCTGTACAGGACAAAGATGAAAAATATCGTATTCTGTTTGAAAAATCCAAAGATGCTATTTTAATAATGAAAAATTTGTTGATTGCAACCAGGCAGCTGTAGATATACTGGGGTATAAAAACAAAAAAGAACTCCTTCAAACCCATCCCTCAGAATTATCCCCGGACAAGCAGCCGGATGGCAGAGATTCCTTTACCAAAGCAGATGAAATGATGGATCTTGCGCTGAAAAATGGCAGCAATAGATTTGAATGGGATCACATCAAAGCAAATGGAGACATTTTCCCTGTAAATGTTCTTCTAACTGCAATCTCTAACCAGGAAGGCAACCGGGTAATTCATACTATCTGGCGTGACATCACCGAACGTAAATTGGAAGAAAAGGCCCGACAAAAAGAAAAAGAAACCCTTTCAATAATTCTTGAAAGCACACCCCATGGCATTACATTGATTGATAGACACAATAAATACCTCTATGTAAATCCTTATTTTACAGAAATAACAGGGTATACGCTTAAAGATATTCCCACCCGAGAAGACTGGTTTAAAAAAGTTTATCCGGAAAAAAATTATCGAAAGAAAGTCTTTGAAGCATGGGGCAGTGACAGCAACCAAACTGGTCATGAAAAGAATCGCGAATTTAAAATAAAATGCAAAAACGGTCAATCAAAAGACATAGAATTCAGGTCCACGTTTTTAAAGGATCGAACAATTTCTGTGCTTACAGACGTCACCGACCAGAACCAGGCTAAACAGGAATTGAAATTACTGAACGTGAAATTGAAACACGAGGCCACCCACGATCCTTTAACCGGAGCCCTGAACCGCCGTGCTATTTTAGACAACCTGACTAAAGAATTGATCCGTGCTAAAAGTAGAAACACCAAACTAAGCATCGGGTTATGTGACATTGATCACTTTAAACTTGTCAATGACAGGCATGGTCACCAGGTGGGCGACGATGTTCTATGCAGTTTTGTAAAAGTTATGCAGAACACCCTTCGGCCCTATGATCTCTTGGGCCGATACGGTGGTGAAGAATTCCTATTGGTTATGCCCGATTCTATAGTGTCGGCTGAAGAAGGGGTCTATGACCGTTTGAGAGCAAAAATAGCCGGCCATAAAATGATCACAAGATCAGATGAGGTTAGTATCACGATCAGTATCGGCATTACAAGTAGTACAGGGGATGAGACAGCAGATGCAATGATTGCAAAAGCCGATGCCGCCTTGTACAGGGCTAAAGAAAATGGGCGTAATCAATTGGCTTTTGCGGATTAAACAATCAAATTGGAAAGAGTCATCAGCACAGCTTTCTGGCATTTTGTCATACACTGTGACCTGCTACCCTGCTTTTCTGAGGTAATATGCAGCAGATATGCCTGCAGGTCCCGCACCAACAATGGCAACACTCTTCTTACGTTCCTTTTCAGGCGGAGTCAGGAATTCAGCTGCATTGTCAAGTATATAGTCCCCAACAACTTGTTCAACTTTTATACTTTCCACCTCCGTTTCTTAAATACGAAGGTAGCGGCTCCGATATCTGATAAATACCAGAACTGAAAAAAAACCCACTCCGTTTCTATAAAAACAGAGTGGGATGGCTGTATGTAGTCTTGTTTATTTTTCTGCTAATATAGCCTTACGAATGAGGCCCTTCATGATCTGAATTTTGTAGTGGTTCAACTCCAATGGGAAAGTCTGCTTCGATGCGACGTTTCCTGCAAGCTCAGCTGTTTCTTCATTTAGTATTTTTCCGATAAGAATTTCTTCAACATTCACGGCGCGTAATGGAATGGGTGCAACTGCTCCAAGCACTACACGTGCTGTCTTGATCTTTGCACCATCGAAGGTTAAAGCAGTTGCTATGCTTACGATTGGAAAATCAATGGAATTACGAATCCTGAACTTCTGGAAGTTGAACTTTGTTCCTGCCTTTGGTTTCGGTATGAAAATCTCAGTAACAAGTTCATTGACTTCAAGAACAGTTGTGCTCATCAGGCTGACTGTAAAGAAGTCCTCTGCGGCAATTGACCGTCTGGTAGTCTTGATCATGGCTCCAAGTGCAATAAGGGCAGGGGCAACATCAGAGGCGTTGACAGCAACACAACTGCAGTCAAGACATCGATAAGCTTCAAGACTCGTCTTACCCTCATCAAGAGTTATATAATCCTCAATATCAATACATCGGTCTTTAGGAGCGAATTCAGCAATACTGACCCGGTCCGAAATTTTCAGTGAGCCGTCATTGATCCCACGAAGAGTCTTTGCAACAGCTTTGGGGGTGGTTTCCACGGCAACTTTTTTACCCGAAAGATATGCATCGATTGCAGCAGCAGTCTTTCTGCCTGCAGCAATGGCTTCAACAACAGTTGCCGGTCCTGTTACAACATCGCCTCCGGCAAATACACCAGCAGCATTTGTTACAAAGGTTTCAGGATCTGCATCGATAGTATTCCACTTTGTGAGTGTAATTTCGCCGTAAGACTTGTTATCAAGACCCAATAGATTCTGATCCTGACCTATAGCGGAAATAACCCAATCTGCCTTGAACAGGAATTCACTACCCTTAATCTCCACCGGTCTAGGACGTCCCGAGGAGTCGCTCTCACCAAGCTTCATCTTGCAGCATTCAAGGCCGCTGAGCTTAGCACCTTTGACAACAGCTTTCTTCGGAGCAACCAGGAACTGGAATTCTACACCCTCTTTAATGGCATCCTCTATCTCCTCTTCCTCAGCGGGCATTTCAGCCTGTGTTCGTCTGTAAAGCAGCGCTACCTTACCGGCTCCGCAGCGAAGAGCTGTACGGGCTGCATCAATTGCAGTGTTTCCGCCTCCGACAACGGCCACGACACCATTAAGGACGGGCGGCCCATTCCATTTTACCCCCTCAAGAAATGAGATGCCGGTAATAATACTGGAATTGCTCTCATTCTCTATCCCCATGCCTTTGGCGACCCAGGAGCCCATTGCCAGGAAGATTGCGTCAAAGCCCTCTTTCTTAAGACTGTCAAGAGTGAAATCCTTCCCGAGTCTTTGTCCGGTCTTCGCAACAATACCGTGGGAGAGGAGAAAATCAATCTCCTTATCAAGGACACCCTGGGACAGCCGGAAATCGGGGATACCATACCGAAGCATTCCGCCCAGCTTCGGCTGCTTGTCGTATATTACAACCCCGAATCCTTTCTGACGCAGGAAGTGTGCACAGGTTAGACCAGCAGGTCCACCTCCGACGATTGCAACCTTTTTACCGTTATCCTTTGCAGGGGGTTTAATATAAGCTTTAATATTCTCAAGAATGTAATCGCCGATACGGCGCTCTACAGCCCGAACAGAGACTGCACTGTCCTGTTCATTACGGTTACAGCCCTGTTCACAAAAATGAGGACATACGCGACCGGTAATTGCAGGCATCGGGTTGTGTTCCAGGATGATCCGTCCTGCTTCTGCAATTTCCCCTGCCCGGATTCTCTCCATATACCGGGGGATGTCAATATTATCCGGACAGCTCGAGCAGCAGCCTGGACTGCCTACCCTTATCGAACCGAATATTGAATGAAAGCGATTCTCCCCAAGCATGGCAGGGCATGCATCGCCGCCTTTTCTCAGGCAATGAAAGGTGTTGCCCGGATTACGATAATACCAGCATCGTGGTTCCTGACAGATGTTACCACCGATTGTTCCCATGTTCCGCAGTTGCGGAGATGCGACTGCATGCGCTGCATCAGCTAGCAGAGGGTAGTTTTTCCGGATCAACTCATTATTGGTGATCTCGGAAAGTGTGGTAAGAGTTCCTATTTTTATGCCCTCTGATTCCTCGCGTATAAAGTCCAGTCCCTTAATAGTCTTAAGATCAACTAAAACCTGAGGGTAAACCGGGTGTACTTCATCCTTTAGTATTCCTAGAAGATCCGTGCCTCCGGCGACAGCGGCGGCTCTGTGCCCATATGAGCCTATTTGCTCTACAGCGTCATCAATTGATTTCGCCGAAATATGATTAATTTTTTGCATTCCCATGGCTATACCTTTAGTCCTTTCCCAAAGCTTTGAGGATTTTTTCCGGTTTGATCGGAATATCGTTTACCCTGACACCGATAGCGTTATAAATTGCATTCAGTATTGCCCCTGGTGTGCAGGACACAGTGCCTTCGCCGATACCACAGGCTCCATACTCGCCAGTACCCTTCCAGACTTCAAGGAGCACAGGATCTATATCCGGCATATCTGCCATAGTAGGAATGGTATAGTCAATCCAATTGAAATTGAGTGGAATACCGGTAGTCTTGTCGTAGATGATCTCTTCCGTCAAAGCCTCACCCATACCCATGCACTGGCCGCCTATCTGCTGGCCTTCTGCACCTGACGCATACATAACTGTACCGCAATCGTTGATGACATATAACTTCTGAACCTCAACCTTTCCTGTACTAGTATCCACTTCAACTTCAGCAAAATTCGCAAAAAACGGAATACCTGTTAATTTAACATCTGGAGATCGGCTCTTGGAGATTGTTATAGGTGCATTATCTCCCTTCCTCAGCAATTCCTTCACCGTCATATTAAGGGAGGGTTTGCCAAAGACTACTATCCGGCCGTCAACAATATCAATCTGATCGGGACGAAGTTTAAGAATTTCCCCGGCAACTTCAAGAAGTCTTTCCTTGAGTTCTATTGCAGAGTGAATCATAACCTCCGATTGAAGGAAAGAAACAGAACTGTCAGTCTGGACGCAGTCCTTGATCCCGTCATTGGTATCAACCATGCTGGTCCAGTGAATATCCTCTGTTTTTATTCCAAGAAAACTCAATGCTTCCGCACATCCAAGGACATTACATGTATTTGAACCCCCGCCCACTTCGATAGAGGCCGCGTTTAAAAGAAGAGTACAGTCAGGATTGAGCGTCATGTTCACTTGTACCTTTCCACGTCGCTCTTCCTGCCACTCTGCATGCCAGGATGGATGACAGGAGAAACCAACACCTCTCTTCTTGACTCCATCAATAAGCTGTCCTTTACCAGGAAGATGGCGTTTTTCTTTCCAACCTATTCGTTGGGTGCCTTCATGCAGAACAGCCACGAGACTCTTGCTTGGGAGCTGTTCCCATTCATGGGCAAAGTTCTTTAGGCAGAGATCTATTGGATCCATACCTAATTTTTCTGCCAGCTCATCAATGATATGAGCAAAAATTAAATTGAATTGTGAGTTACCTACTCCGCGCATCATGCAGCCGGGAAGAGCATTTGTGTAAACTCCATAGGACTCCATCCGAAGATTGGGAATGTGTGCAAGTACCATTTCTGCCAATTCCTTCGGTACAAACTTCAATGCAAACATCGACAGGTCAGCATAAGCCCCCACATTTCCGATCGACTTGAAATACATGGATGTAATGGTTCCATCTTTTTTCGCTCCTGCTTTACATGTATAGATCGCAGGCTGCCTGGAATTAATGAAACTCTCATGGCGGTTATGTCTGTATTTAACCGGTCTTCCGCATTTCATCGAGAGCAGTGAAGTTATTAAGAGAAAGGGCTGTTCACCGGTATCACCCCGGCCGAACTGACCACCAACATATGATGCGATTGCACGGATTTTGTGGAGAGGCAGACCAATCATCTCACTGATGTGCATACGCAATTGGTCTGCTGCGTAGGAGTTGGACCATACTGTCAGCTGATCTTTCGTCCAATGCATCAGACAGCACCAGTTGTCCATGGCACCCTGGGTAGCATTATGATGAGTGGAGGCAACTTCCACGACACAATCTGCTTTCTCAAAATCTGAGTCTACATCCCCCTTTTCCTCATAGACATCCGGACCCCCCGTCGGTTCAGGAAGAAGAACGTTGGATGTTGAAAGGTCAGGATGTACCAGTGGTGCATCCTTTTTCATTGCTTCTATTGGATCCAGAACAAAAGGGAAAACCTCCCATTCTATATCAATAAGCTTTAAAGCTTCTTCGGCGATCTCTTCACTCTCTGCAGCGACAGCAATACCCATCTCGTCGCCAACCCAGGATGCATACTCTCCTAGTACACGTCTGTCTCGAATTTGGAACATCATGCGATCCCAGGTCACAGTATCTACGCAATCGGTCCATCCGGCATTTGTCAATTTCAGAGAGGTAAATTCAGGATCCTTGTATGTCATTATTGTTATAACACCGGGCAGAGTTTTCGCCTTGGTCAAGTCGAAGTTTTTAATTCGAGCGCTTGGATAAGGGCTGCGCAATACTTTTGCATAAAGCATATTAGGAAAACGACTCTTTATTGTCATATCATCAGCGTATTGAGCCCTTCCACTCGCTTTTTCGGGGCCATCAATTTTTGGACGATAGCTGCCTACAAATTTACGGGAAACCCGTTGTTTAAATTTTTCGATCATTTTTTACTCCTTTTGCCACTATTTTTTCGGACGCATGGAGGGCAGCCTGTGCGATTCCTGCATAGCAGCCACAACGGCAGATGTTGCCTCCTAAGCCATCTTTTACCTCGGCGAGGGTGGGAGTCGGGTTCTCGTCAAGGAGAGCCTTTGTAGTCATTACGAACCCCGGAGTACAATAACCGCACTGAAGAGCAGTACCATATCCTGGTTCCGATTGCTCAGCAAAGGCTTCTACTACAGGATCGTCCTTATCCAGGCCTTCGATTGTTAAGATATCGTGTCCGTCTGCTTCAACAGCAAGTATCATGCACGAAAGAACAGCCTTGCCGTCCTTTATTACAGTACATGCTCCACAGGCACCTTCGTCACAGGAGACTTTAAGCCCTGTGAACCCAAGCTTTTCCCTTAAAAGATAAGATAGAGTTGTGGAGGAGGACAAATCCTCTTCCATCTTAAAATCATGCCATAAACCATTTACACGGATTCGTATGCTTTGTGGCGGCGACGTGACAACTGTGTCATGTTCCTTAACGTTATTCGTTCCTTTTTTCTCTTTATTTGGCACAGCGCTCCCCTTTCTGATCACTATTGATCAGTTGGTTTCATTCATCACTGAACTTTAAGGACTGATTGTCCATAGATAGGTGACCGAAACCTTTAAGTTTAAATAGAAATACTTAAATAATGATAACACCGAAAAAACGATAACACCGAAATTCTGAACAGTCAATAAAAAATTAGTACTGCTCTGGCGTAAACAATCCAGTATTTGTTGGGTTAGTGAATCCATTGATTTGTTCTTTAAAAATTATTTACCAAAATATGCATTGGGCAGCCATAAGGCAATTTGTGGAAATATGATCACCAGGGTCAGTCCAAGAATCATGACCAGCACAAAGGGAATAATGGAACGGTAGATATCCCCCAATGTTACCTCTGGCGGGGCCATGGCCTTCATCAGGAACAGGTTATACCCAAAAGGAGGGGTCATGTAAGCAATCTGGCAGGTAATGGTATAGAGAACCCCATACCAGATCGGATCAAACCCCAGACTGATAACCAGGGGGACGTAAAGAGGCGCAACAATGATGAGCATGGCTGTATCATCCAGAAACATCCCCATCAGGATGTAGCTGACCTGCATCATGATCAATACGCCCCACGGGCTTAGATGCCACTGATCCAGAAATAGGGTTTTTATGGCATGCACAGCACCAAGGCCGTCAAAGACAGCCCCAAAGCACAGGGCAGCCAGGATAACCCACATGAACATGCAACTGACGCTCAGGGTATTGCGCAGCGTGTTGTGCATAACCTTCCAGGTTAACCTTCTCTTGACTGCTGCCGCCAGTGTCGTGGCGGCTGCACCTGCGGCGGAGCATTCAACCAGGCTGGTTATCCCAGCCAGGAAAAGTCCGGTCATGGAAACCATGATGAGGATGGGAACTATCCCGGCCCTGAGCAGAACAAATCTTTCCTTCCAGGTGATTTTTTGTCGCTCCTCCAGGGATAAAGCCGGTCCAAGCGATGGATTGATTTTGCATCGGATAACAATATAGGCAATAAACAAAAAGGCAAGCAAAAGACCGGGGAAAACACCGGCCATCCATAACCGGCCGACGTTCTGCCGGGCGATCATTCCATAGAGGACAAGAACCACACTGGGCGGGACCAGGATACCCAGCGAACTGCCAGCCTGAATGACACCGGTCACCATGACTTTGTCATAATTCCGCTTGAGCATTTCCGGCAGGGCAATGCTGGCACCTATGGCCATGCCTGCTACACTTAAACCGTTTATGGCTGATATGACTACCATCAGGCCAATGGTTCCCACGGCCAGGCCACCATTGACCGGGCCTGTCCATACGTGGAACATGCGGTAAAGGTCACTGGCGATGCCTGATTCGGAAAACATGTACCCCATGTAAATAAACAGAGGCAGGGTCAGGAGTGGATACCAGTTCAATAGTACAAAACTTGCGTTAAACGGCATCTCTACGCCGCCAGTCCCCCAGAGAAGAAGAGAGAACAAGGCAGCCACGCCACCTATGGCGGCAAAGACGCGTTGCCCCGTGAGAAGCATGAGAATCATGGAGGAGAAGATCATAAAAGCAATTAATTCATGACTCATTTTATTTTTTCCCCCATGGCTGTCGCAAGATCTTTGAACCATTCTGCAATGCACTGCAATAGCATCAATAAGATCCCGATGGTCATGATTAACTTGATGGGAGTCAATGGCGGACCCCAGGAGGTATAGTTGACCTGGTTGTATTCAATGGCATAATCAAGGCTGGAAAGGGAGCCAATAAGGAGAACCACCATATAAAAAATGAGAATGGGGCCGGTAATAAGGTCGGCAACAGCCCTTCTCTGTTTTGTCCACCTGCCATAGAGCAGGTCCATTCTGACATGCCCGTCAATAATCATGGAATAGCCGCCACCGAGCAGATAATAAGCAGCCATAATGAACTGAGCTATTTCCACTGCCCATATATGGGGCAGATCAAAGATGGTTCTGGATACGGATTCAAACAACAGGACACCGCCCAGGGCGAAGACCAGATACATTGAAAATATACCAACTGCTGTGTTTGTGGCTTCAACGTATTTCACAAAAATTTTAATTGGTTTAAACATGCCACACCTTTAAATTCAATCCTTCTATGCTTGAGAAAAATGAGCAATTACTTACGCTGAAATACATCTTCTGGTAAGTAATTGCTCAATATAGGGTTATTCATGAGCAAGCTTCCCTGTCTGTTTATGATTTAAAGACAGGGAAAGCTTGCACCATAATTAATTAATGCTTACCGGCGGCTTCCTTAAGAACGGTATGGAGGTCCGGCAGCTTCCATGGTCTTGGCATACTCTTTTAGAATAGCCACTACCTTGGCATTTCTTGGACTCTTGGCTGCAACTTCATCCCATAATTTGTAAGCTGCGTTCTCAACAGCCTTCCAGTCTTCTTCGGGGATGGTGGTCAAAGACATCTTGCCGCCCCTGGTACGGTATTTGGCTTCTCCATACCAGTACCAGTGTTGACGGTAGTAGTGTGAGCTGTCTATGCTGAGCTTGAACAAGGCCTTCAGGTGCTCAGGCAGGGCTGCCCATTTATCACTGTTTGCAAAGTATGAACCGGCCCAGGCACCGGCTATGGGGTTGGTCAGGTAATACTTGCAGACATCTGCCCAGCCAACCGTATACACCTCGGTAATGCCGGACCAGCAGACACCGTCCAATTCGCCCGTTTGTATCGCCATCTGTACGTCCTCATAGGGCAGGGCCATGGGGATAACGCCGAATTGCTGCAAGAATTTACCTGCTGTGGGGAAAGTGTAAATTCTCAGACCTTTAAGGTCTGCAAGACTTGTTATCGGCTTGGAGGTGGAAAAGTTACAGGGGTCCCAGGCGCCGGTGCTAAGCCATTTGATACCTTTAATTTCAGAATACGCTTCTTCCCAGATTTCATTCAAGCCGCACCAGTTCCACAGCGCGGGAACATCCAGTGAATAACGGGAAGCAAAGGGGAAATAAGCTGCAAATACGGACACGTCAACCGGTGCTGCCATTGAGTCGTCGTCACTTTGAGCAGCGTCAATAGTACCCTTGGTAACAGCCCTGAACAATTCCCCCTGGGGCACCAGCTGATCAGCATTATACAGCTCGATAATCATTTCCCCATTGGCTGCCTTATTAAATGCGTCAATGGACGGTTTGATGACATGTTCGGCTAAGGCACTACCGGCATAGGTCTGCATCCGCCACTTGATGGCTGTTTTTTTGCCCGCAATTACAGAGGGGGCTGCGATGGCTGTTGCTGCAACTGCTGCAGCGGCTCCTGTTCCAACTTTTTTGATAAACTCACGTCGTTTCATTTTGAATCTCCTTTGCTTAAGTTAAAAGTTTTCTTACCAGGTAATATATTTCAAAAAAATTTTGTGGATTTCTACACAAGCATTTTCCTGAGTAAAGCTTTTACAACCTGTACCTTGAATGCGTTTTTGGCGAGTGGCTTAACTGTGCCCACTGCAACATCTCCTGCTGCAATAGCGGTTTCATCACTCACCGGTTTTCTTGGTACCTTTAGATGATTTAGGCATTGCTCGTCCCCTTTGGTTAATCTATAATAAAAAATATTGCTAAAAATTTAGAATCAAATTTAGTAGTTCAATTTTAGTTTGTCAACACAAAATTATCTATTTGTCTCTAACACACAAAATTACCTATTCCCGCAGGGAATAGAACGGAAAATTCTTTTTTGTCAAGAAAAGCATAAAAAAATTGTGAAGATTACCTTATCTGTTTATTGAATCTTTTGCCAGACCTGTTCATATCCTTTTTTATCATCTGCATCCATTAATACCCCCGGTCGTGAACCTTCAGAGGCATTATCCGGTTATCCCAGGACCAGAGCAGATCCCTTAAAGTTGATTCATTTTTCTGCCTTGATTTTTATAACCTCCCCCATAATACTAACGGCGATCTCTGCCGGTGTTTCTGCATGTATTTCAAGACCGATGGGAGAAAAGACCGCCCCAAGGGTTTTATCGGAAACGCCCTTTTCTTTAAGGTTGGTGTAAATCTGGTTCCGTTTGGCCCGGCTTCCAATCATTCCAATATAGGCGGCATTGGTTTTCAAAGCGGCCTCAAGCACGGTCTGGTCATGGAGATGGCCCCGGGTAAGGATGACAATATAGGAACTTTCATCTATGGAAAGACTATCAAAAGCATTGTCAAATTTTTTTACAACATGAACCGCTTTTGAATGGGGAAACCGTTCCGGGTTGGCAAATTCCTCCCGGTCATCCACCACAACGGTGTGAAAGTCAGTAAGATGCGCCATCTTAGCCAGATGGAATCCAACGTGACCGGCACCGAAAATATACAGGGTGTCTGAAGGATGTATGGGTTCAATAATAAACTCTTCCAGGCCGTGATTGTAAAGCACAGGGAAAGCTCCTGTAAACCGGTTATCACAAATTTCATCCATCAGGAGTTTGGGTATTAAATACGGGCCTGTAATCGTTGTGTCGGGAAGGACCAGGCACTTTCGAGTGGTAAAATCAGACTTGCTGAACCCATTTATTTTTGAAACCAGAAATCCTTTTTTCCCCTCTTTTTCAAGGCATACCAAGGCTTTAAAAACGCCTGTCAGATCAGGATCAGGAACAAAGGCCTCCATTAAAACTGTTAGATTACCGCCGCAGACCATATCCAGCCCGTCTTTTAGTTCCCTGTTGAGAGAAAATTCTTTTATCCGGCTTTTATGCTTATCTATCAAATCCAGGCAGGTATCAATTACCAGCGCCTCCACCAGCCCGCCGCCAATTGTGCCATATATGGTTCGATCTTTTAATACGATCATTTTACTTCCCGATGTTCTCGGGGTGGACCCCTTGTGGGTCATGATGATGGCTACAGCAAAGGGTTCACTTTGTTTAAGACAATCCAGTATCTGGTCATTCAATGGTTCCATTGGCAATCCATCCGATTATATTTTGGTTATTTCCCAAGCGTTGCTCTGGCAATCCTTATGGCAGCATCATTTTCATAATATTTCATTGCAGATTGTTCCTCTTGTTTTTCATCACCATCCGGGTGTCATATGCTAAGAGACAAATATATCGCCCCTTCCATTCCATGATCAGGTCCTGATCACCTTCTTTGGCTCATGCAAAGAAATTAGAATAGGATGGTAGGATGCTTTTTGTCAAGACTGTTATTTTGTGCTTTGGCTGGTCGGTAATGCTTTGTTACTAT
>JAHJDU010000469.1 GCA_018812385.1 Pseudomonadota bacterium | reverse complement strand
TCAAGGGTTCGTAGTATCAAAGACGGGTTCAGTTTTATTCCCCATCGCTTTCTTACAGTAAGCGATCAATAAACCCCATCTTATAATCCAGCGCGGATCATGACATATTAAGCCAACTTAAAAAACAAGGGGGGGCTTAAAAAATGTCAGAGAGATTCAAAAAAGTAGATGATAAACGAGGCCAATTTTGGCGACACCATATAAATGAATGGTCCGGGTCAGGATTAACTCAGAATGCCTACTGCCGGGGAAATAATTTAAAACCAAGCCAGCTGACTTATTGGAAAAACAAATTTAAGAGACAAAATCTCCCAGTGGAATTTGTTCAAGTTTCACCTGGACGGATTTCAGAGGCGTTCCACTCACATCCCCGGGAGGTCCTGCGATTGAATGTTGAGTCTGGCTTTCAAATTGAGGTTCCCGATGGATTTTCTCAAACCACATTAACCCAGGTGCTTGAAGTGTTGAGGGGGCTTTGATGTTTTTCCCGGCTCAGAATTTAAAAGTGTTTATTGCCCTGGGGACAACGGATATGCGCAAAGCCATTGACGGTCTATCCATTCTTGTGAGTGAAAAATTTAATTTAGACCCTTTTTCAGGTCACCTGTTTGCCTTTTGCAACCGCAAACAGAATATGGTGAAAATTCTGTACTGGGGCCGAAACGGATTCTGCCTTTGGCACAAAAGATTAGAGAAGGATCGCTTCCAATGGCCCAGGTCAAAACAGGAGGTAATGACCATTGGATCACAAGAACTTGCCTGGCTGATTGACGGCCTTTCCATCCACCAGGAAGAAGCCCACAAAATGTTAAAATATTCGACTGTTTTCTAAAGAAAAAGCTATGAAAAACCGCGTGGTTATGCTATATACAGAGCATGAACATTGAGGCTTTTGCAGACATAAATGAGGTTGAAAAACTAAAAGAAATAGTCCTTTCTTTTGTCAAAGATTTTGACAGAAAAGAACAGAATTATAAGTCTGAAATCAAAATTCTCAATGAGCAGATCAAAAGTCTGAGGGATAAACTTTTTGGCAGAAAAACAGAAAAAATATACCGGGATGACGGTCAGCTTTCCCTTTTTGATATCCCTGAACCCGAATGCCCCATATTAGAAGAACCAGAAGAAACCACTGTAGCATCCCATACCCGGAAGCAAAGGGGACGTAAGCCTTTACCTGAGAATCTGCCGAGGGTTGACGTTATTCATGAACTTTCAGAAGAAGAAAGACAATGTGGGTGCGGATGTCTTAAATCATTCATAGGCCAGGAAGTATCAGAACAGCTTGACATTATCCCGGCAAAAATGAGGGTCATTAGGAATATCCGGTATAAATATGTCTGCAAAAACTGTGAGGGTGTTGAAGATGATGGTCCTACCGTATCCATCGCCAGGATGCCTGAACAGATGATCCCAAAAAGCATGGCAACCGCAGGACTACTTGCCCATATTCTGACGGCTAAATTTGCTGATGCCCTGCCATTTTACCGGCAGGAGAAGCAGTTTTCCAGAATCGGTGTTGAACTTCCCAGGTCAACCATGTGCAACTGGGCAATGAAAGTCGCACAGGCATGTGAACTTCTGACAGGATTCATGCAGGCCCAGATCCTTCAAGGTCCGGTTATTAATATTGATGAAACAACAGTTCAAGTATTGAAAGAGCCGAGACGATCAAAATGTTATATGTGGGTGTTCAAAGGAGGAACACCAGACAAACCCATCATCTTGTTCCAGTATCACCCGACAAGATCCGGGGATGTTGCATCAAAATTTTTAAATGGATACCAGGGTATTGTCCAAACGGACGGCTATGCCGGGTATAACTTTCTTGATGTTATAATAGGGATTATTCATGTTGCCTGCTGGGTGCACGCCCGCAGAAAATTTACGGATGTGGTAAAAGCCCTGGGGAGGAAAAAAGGCACTCCCCCTTCTGGTAATGCCGGAACTGCTTTAAAGTACATCAGCAAACTTTACAAAATTGAAAAACAAGCCAGAGAAAAAGGATTATCAGCTGAAGAGATATACCAGGAAAGACAGGAAAAAGCTGTACCCATCCTCAATGAATTTAAAAAATGGTTAGATTCAAAAGTTGAACAGGCCCCGCCTAAAAGCCTGCTCGGCAAGGCAATAAGCTACACCCTTAATCAGTGGCACCGATTGATCCGGTATACTGAAGATGGCAACGTTGGTCCTGATAATAATGTGGTCGAAAATGCTATAAGGCCCTTTGTTGTAGGCAGGAAGAACTGGCTGTTTTCTTGCACCCCTGAAGGAGCCAGTGCCAGCGCATGCATTTACAGCCTGATCGAAACTGCCAAAGCTAACGGCCTTGAACCTTACTGGTATCTGAAATATCTTTTTGAAAATTTACCTGAGGCCATGACTGCCGATGAGTTTATGGCTTTGATGCCTCAAAATATTAACAAGGCCCTGCTTGCAGGTCCCGTCGTTTAATTTTCTGATTTTTACACGCTTTGATAGGTGCGGTTAATTAACCGCTTACATAGACTTGACCCAAACGCTCAAAACCATCAATCTGGTCAGGATATTCACTCAATAATCTTTTGGATACGACTTCTGCCTCATCCAGTTTATCCTCCTTTATAAGATCCATAACACTATTTGAAAGCTGATCCAATTCTGTATAAACTGGTATGAATTTAGTGGGTTGAGGCTTGGGTTGAATTACCCCGTTCTGTGACAACAGACAGCACTTTTTACGTGTGACCTTCAGGTTATATTTTTT
>JAHJDU010000468.1 GCA_018812385.1 Pseudomonadota bacterium | reverse complement strand
TGAACGTAAAACTTGCATTGCTTTTTCTTTGTTTTGATATTGTGATTTTTGATCTTGACCCCATGTGGCCTGTCAAAAGAATAACACCTCTGCCTTTTTGAAGGGCATTTTTCAAATTTTCATATCCTTTAATTGTATAATGTTTTAACAACTCCTCCTGATCCATTCTAAAAGCCCATGCAATATCAAAAATCATATGGACGGTATTTTGGAAAACCTGTTTGCCGAGATTTAAAACTTGCTCAGGAGAAAATTCTGATTTGTATGCGTTGGAAATATTTTTCAGGGCAATACCTTTATGACGTTTGTCAGTTTTAAACCATACGAGCCCTATAATATTGGAACAAAATTTTGCAGCCGACCGGGGAAGGAACCCCAATAAGATAATAAAAAGTTTAAGTAATTTATAAATTATTTCATTGCTCATTATTCATTCAGCCTTGATTTCTATGCATTTTTTTCAAGGCCCCCCCATTGGGTGTGGCAGGTGGTGTGAATAATTTTATAGTAGGAAATCATAATAAGGGCTTTTTAAAAGTTTTTCTTCAATCCTTTTGATATCGCAAGGCAGATCAATTTCAGGGGAATCATATTTGGTGATAACCACCTTGATCCTATAGCCGAATTCCAGCACTCTTAATTGTTCAAGTTTTTCAATATGCTCACAGATTCCTGTGGGAAGCGCAACCAGTTTGTCCAGAAAACTTTTTTTATAGGCATAAAATCCAAGATGCTTGTAAAAATCCGCCTTTGTCTCAGGGTCCCTTGGATAGGGGATCTGGGCCCTTGAAAAATATAGGGCAAATCCATTATTATCAAAAGTTACTTTTACATCTTTGGGGTCCGTGATTTCCCGTTCATCTTTTATCTTGAATGCAAGGGTGGACATGACAAGGTCAGGATCATCAACAAAGGGTGAAATCATTTCATCAATGGTCAAGGGATTAAACACGGGCTGGTCTCCCTGGATATTGACAACAATGTCATCTGGCCCAAGGTTTAAAATATCAGCCGTCTGAGCCACCCTGTCAGTTCCGGAACGGCATTCCGCGGATGTCATCACGGCGATACCGCCAAAACCTTCAACTGCCTTGAATATCCGTTCATCATCCGTTGCCACGATTGTTTTTGAAACAGCCAAAGATTTTTGAGTCTGTTCATACACCCTTTGTATCATGGGCTTTCCGGCAACAAGGGCAAGAGGTTTACCTTCAAACCTGCTTGAGCCGTATCTGGATGGTATTACAGCAATTGTCATGGGTTTCTCATTTACATTTTAAGAAACAAGGATTTGGCTTTTTCCCTTGTCATGATGGTTTTCCAGTCTTTGCCCAGGCAGTTTTCCCATAAGGGATCAAGGCCGAGAGCCACGGTGATCATTTTTTCGATCTGTTCTTGTTTAAGATTTTTAACAAGACCCCGTGGCAGTTCAACCTGGCATTTTTCCATCATGGTTCGAAATTCCTTGACCCCTTCAGGATAGAATTCATCCAGGTAATCAAACACGATGCAGCAACCGATCCCGTGATGGGTTCCAAGGACATAGGAAAGCCCGTAGGATAGGGCGTGGCAGGCTCCGACCTGGGAATAGGCAATGCTCATGCCGCCGAAAAAAGAAGCCATCATGAGCTTGTCGTCTTTATCTGGATGGTCGTCTATAAAAACCTGCAGGCAAAGATCAAGAGCCTTTTCTCCATAGGATTTGGAGAACTCATTCAGATAGGTGCCTTCAAGGGATTCAATACAATGGATATAGCAGTCCATGCCCGTATAAAAGTGCTGATCCTTTGGCACATCTTTGATCAGTTCTGGATCAAGAACCACTTGGTCAAACACGGTATAGTCGGAGTTAAGGCCAAGTTTTTTTTCAGGGCCCGTCAGCACGGCTGTCCTTGAAACTTCTGCACCCGTTCCAGAAAGGGTGGGAACGGCCATGTGGCAGACAGCAGGATTCTTAATCAGGTCCCATCCCTGGTAAAGGGTGGAAGACCCCTCATTGGTCAGCATAAGGGATATGGATTTGGCAAGGTCCATGCTGCTGCCGCCACCTATGCCGATGACGGCACAGGGAAGACTTGACCTGTATGCTTTTACTTTAAGGGTCAGTTCATCAACATATTTTGTCTTTGG
>JAHJDU010000467.1 GCA_018812385.1 Pseudomonadota bacterium | reverse complement strand
TTTATCCATAAAACTTATAATAATGATTAACTGCTTGACATTTATAAAAATCTTTTGTTAGATAATGAATCTTTATTCATTTATCTTAAGGAAAGGTGATACAGGTTTGCAGAATAATAAATTAGATTTGCAGAAGAACAAATCGGAAAAATATAATAAAATATTAAATAGTGCAGGTGCAGTGTTTGCGGAATATGGATTTTATAAGGCAACCATAGCACAAATAGCAGCACGGGCAGGTGTGGCAGATGGCACACTATACCTTTATTTTAAAAATAAAGATGACATTCTCTACCAGTTCATCAGTTTTAAAACCGATGTTGTGTTTAAAAAAATGCGTGCGGCCGTTGAAAAAGGTCAGAATGCTGAAGAAAAATTGCGGTATTTGATCCGGTGCCATCTTGAGGAATTTCAAAATGATAAAAACATGGCAATTATTTTTCAATCAGAAGTAAGGTACTTAAGGGATATTGAATCTCAAATCAAAGACATATCAAAAATGTATCTTGATCTATTGTCAGATATTATTGAACAGGGTCAGGTTGAAGGTTCCATGCGCCAGGATCTTTTTGTCGGTCTTGTTAAGCGGTTTATTCTTGGCGCAGTGGAAGGCGTTATCAGTACCTGGGTGTCTGCCGCTGGCAGATATGATCTGGTTTCAATGGCAGACCCTCTGGTGGATCTTTTTTTGACAGGTGTCAGAGGAGAATAAATGCCATATAGTGGTTGAATGATATAAATTTGTTGAATAAGGCTTTTTGCTTGACGTGTTCTTTTATGTTTATTAAAGCTTTTTGAGTCTGTGTTCTTAAGAGCAAGAAATATTTGGGAGGTAAAGAAGTATGACTTCAATAATTGGTCCGGCAAGTTTTAAATTTTTTGGGATATTTCCCGCAGCAATCTTGTCGTTTATTTTACCTGTCATCGGGATAGGGTTGTTCGCCTATATCATGGTCAGGCGTATTGCACCCCTTGTTAGGGCAAACCCGGATGACCGGTTTGACCAAATCGGCAAGCGCGTCACAAATCTTATCTTTGTCTGGCTGGGGCAGATACGGCAGCCAAGATACATGCTGGCAGGTGTGCTTCATATAGCCATTTTTGCCGGGTTCTTAATTTTGTCCATCCGTTCTACATCACTTGTTATTATCGGTCTTTCAGATGGATTTGTATTGCCCGGGTTTGGGGGCTTTTTAGGCGATATTTATAATTTTATAAAGGATTACGCCGCTACCATTGTCCTTATTGCCTGTGTAATTGCAGCTGTCAGAAGGGGAATTTTTAAACCCGAGCGTTATGCAGTCCCGGAAAAATACGGAAAGGATCATACGGGAGAAGCTGTATTTGTATTGGGAATTATTGCAACACTGATGATCTCAGAAAGTCTTTTTGAAGCATCTGAGCTTGCCTATGAATTCCAGCATACGGGGGCCGTGCATTTTTTAGCTCCCCTGTCCCTGGTCTGGATATTTAAGGCAATTCTTGTATCAGCACCTCAAAATATTCTCCAGGGGCTCCACATTTTCACTTATTTTGTTCATGATTTGACGTTTTTCTTTTTCTTGTGTTTTTTACCCCTGGGAAAACATTTCCACGTGATTACATCTGTTTTCAACGTTTTTTTCATGCGGGTTAAAAAAGGCAAAATCAAACCCGTCATGCATGGGATTTCCGATGAAAAACTGGATGACCTTGAATCTTTTGGTGTAAAAAAACTTGAAGATTTTACCTGGAAGCATATGCTGGATTTTTATTCCTGCGCTGATTGCGGCAGGTGTTCTGATCAATGTCCTGCCAATGCCGTGGGTCGGCCTTTGTCTCCCCGGTTTATTACCATTAAGGCAAGGGATCTGATGTTTAAAAATTATCCGCTTTCAGGAGAAATTTATAAAAGTAGTTTATTGGTAGAAGACATTTATACGGAAGATGAAATCTGGTCCTGCACCACTTGTGGCGCCTGTGAGGAAGAGTGTCCCCTGGGGATTGAATATATAGACAAGATGGTTGATTTGAGGCGGGGAATGGTGGACGAAGGCATGGTACCACAGTCCTTGCAAAAACCGTTAAAAGCCCTTGAAAAAAGGGGTAATCCCTATGGAAAAATGGAAAAAAAGCGGGCAGACTGGGCAGAGGATAAAGAATTCAAAGCAAACTTTCAGATTAAAGACCTTGCCGAGGATACAGCCGACACCCTTTATTTTGTAGACAGTATTACATCCTATGATGATAATATTCAGGATATTGCAAGGCGGACGTCCATTATTCTTAAAAAAGCAGGTATTGATTTTGGTATCCTGGGTAAACTGGAAAAGGACAGCGGGAATGAGGTCCTGCGGTTTGGCGAGGAAATGCTGTACCAGGATTTAAAAGCGCAAAATACTGAAGCCATAAAGGAAAGTGGTGTGAAGCAGATTGTGACAGCTGACCCCCATGCCTATAATGCATTGAAAAATGATTATGATAACCTTCCTCCTGTTAAGCATATAACCCAGGTGGTTGCCCAAAAAATTAAATCTGGCGAACTTGATCTTAAACCCTGCCAGAATCCTGAAAAGGTCTATGTCTATCATGATCCATGCTATCTGGGCCGGCACAATGGTATATATGAAGAACCAAGACAGGCCATGGATGCTATTGAAGGGTTAACAAGAGTAGAACTTGAAAAGAGCCGTGATCGATCCTTCTGCTGCGGCGGTGGCGGGTTGATGCTTTTCTATGAACCGGAAGAAGAGACAAGAATGGGTGTTTTAAGAGTCAATATGGCTGCCGAGGCCGGAGCAACTGTAATTGTAACTGCCTGTCCTTTTTGCCTGGTTAATATCCAGGATGCGATCAAGGTCGCAGGAAAAGAAGGAGAGATAGAAGCTTTGGATTTTACAGAACTTATTGAGCAGCACTTATATTAAAGTAAACGAGTTACAGATTTAGGGTTAAAAAAACTGACAGATAATTGATTTAAAAGGAGACAAGAATGGAGATTTTGGTATGTGTCAAGAGAGTGCCAGATACTGCTGAGAATGAATTTGAACTCAATAGTGCGGGAAACGATCTTGATCGTGATGATCTGGTTTACTCGGTGAATGAATGGGATAATTATGCGGTTGAAGAAGCCATTCAGATTGTTGATAAAGTCGGCGGGAGTGTGACGGTTATCACTGTTGGTGATGATGAATCAGAAGAAGTGTTAAGGCGCGAGATGGCAATGGGTGCCAATAATGGTATCCTGCTTTCAGATGATGCCTTTGAAGGATCTGATGGCAGGGGAATTGCGACCATTCTTAAGACAGAAATTGAAAAAGGCAGCTATGATTTGATATTATCCGGTGCTCAGGCAGATGAAGGAGCAGGGCAGGTGGGTGGAATGATTGCTGCAATGCTGGATTACCCCTATGCATCCCTGGTGAATAAAATTGAAGTGGGAGATGGTAAAATAATAGTGGGCAGAGAGATTGAGGGTGGAAATCAGGAAATGAATGAAATACAACTTCCCTGTGTTCTTTCTATCCAGACAGGTATTAATGAGCCCCGTTATGTGGGTATCCGGGGTATCAGAAAAGTTGCCAGTGTTGACATCCCTGTTAAGGGAGCGGCTGACCTTGGTATTGATGCTGCAAGTGTCGGAGAAGCCGGTGCAAAAACCAAAAGAGTCGATTATTTTGTCCCTGATACGGGTGAAGGTGCTGAGATGCTTGAAGGCTCCACTGGCGAGATCATTGAAAAGCTGATTGAAAAGCTTAAAGCAAAAGGAGGGCTCTGATCATGACACAGATTTTTGCATATATCCCATTTAATAACGGTGTGGCTGAAGATGTGGCCCTGGAGTATCCGACTGCTGCCAGGAAAATTGATGAAAAAGCATCCTTAACAGCTGTTGTAACAGGGTCAGGAGCAGATCTTGATAAAGTAGCCAATGCTATGACCGCTGTTTATTCACAAGTAATAAAAATTGATCATGCTGATCTTGCTTATCCCAATGCAGAAGTTGTCAGAAAAGCACTGGTGAATATCATCCCTTCCGATGCTATTTTTCTGGTTGCTCATAATACCTTTGGAATGGACCTTGCCCCTGGTCTGTCCATTAAAATGGATTCATCTTATGCAGCCGATATGGTTGATTTTGAGGGAATAGACGGAACAACCCTGAAAGCGGTTCGTCAGGAACTTGGCGGGGCTGTCAGCACCCATGTGAACATTGATATATTTTCCGGCGCCGTTATGACGGTCAGGCCCGGTTCTTTTGCTCCGGTTGAAGGCGGATCAGCCAGCGGGTCAGTGGTTGATAAATCCGGTGATAGCGGGGACCTTTCCGCAAAAAGAAAATTTCTTGAGCTTGTTGCGGCAGAAGTGGGTGATGTTGATATTACTAAATCTGATGTGCTCGTGTCTGTTGGCCGCGGTATTGAGGAGCAAGAAAATATTGAAATAGCCCAGGAACTTGCCAAAGCAATGAATGCGGTTGTATCCTGTTCAAGACCGATTGTTGATGCCAAATGGCTTGAGAAATCAAGACAGGTTGGAACATCTGGCCAGACTGTTAAGCCAAAAGTATACATGGCCATGGGTATTTCAGGTTCTTTCCAGCATCTGGGCGGTGTAAAGGGCAATCCATTTATCGTGGCTGTAAATAAAAATCCTAAAGCACCTATTTTCCAGGTCGCAGATGTCGGTATTGTTACAGATATTCTTGAGTTTATGCCTGAGCTTACCGAAGCCATTAATGATCTTTAAGAACGTTTAAAGCAATTTTTTGAAAAGGGGCCTGAAATTTTTCAGGCTCCTTTTTATTTCCCCCCAAATAGCCTATTTGCCGGCTTGTCTAGTTTCCTGAAGGTATGCCCGAATGCTGAGTAGCAAAGCAATGCCGGTAAAAACAGCCGCGGTAATAAAAGCATGATGTAACCCGGCTATTTGAGCATCAATCGGTGCCAGAGTGGCTCCACCACTGGTTCCGGTCCCGGCATAAAAGATAGTCCGACCGGCCCAAAATATTGTGGTTGATTGCTTTCTCAAAAAAAAGCCCTGGTTTTTACAGCAGGGCTTTTTTAAATAAGTAAGTGTCTAACAAATTGGGGTTTGTCGTATAAATATCTCCTTTTGTTTTGTCTGGCCCTATGTGCAGGCCAGTTGGGGTTGTCTTCTGTTCTGAAAATTGCCAATAACTTCAACTTTTTGCAGAGAAGAAATCCTAATTTTTGAATGCTCAAGTCCTTCAATAATAATCATACCGGGAATCCTGGACCGATAGATATCACCGCTGGTCAATATTCTGTCAATACCGTCTCCTTCCTGTGTAATCCAGATGGTTCCGCCAAGGCAGGTGATTTCTTTGCCTGCTTTTCCGGTTTTTACAATATGTATGGTTTTTTTATGAATGTCTTTCACATCTTTGTTAATTGAATTGGAGCTAATTTTTTCAAATGTCATTTTATTTGCCTCCTTTTTTAAAACTAATGGGTGGTCGTATCTAAGATTGTTTTATTTCTCACCCGTGTTTTGTATTATAAGCCCAAATAAATTAAATAACAGATTCAATTATTTGATTTTGTTTCCATAACAATTTGATTTTTTATAAACTGTACTGGTATAATGCATAACAAATTGTACCCTAGTTCTTAAAAACAGGAAAAGATAAGGAATGGAAATGACAACAACAGCAACCAGAAAACTTCATAAAAACAGCAAATTATACGAACAGGTTGCCGAACATATCGCCCAGATGATTGACACCCAAACCTATCGGGCAGGTGAGCGCATTCCATCGGTTCGGGAAATGAGCATCCAAAAACGCGTCAGCGTCACCACTGTTCTCCAGGCCTATGGATTGCTGGAAAGCCAGGGTCTGATCGAAGCAAAGCCGCAATCCGGATATTATGTAAGAGCCCGGTTTTCAAAGTCTGTTCCGGTTCCGGATATTTCTTCTCCTCAATGTGATCCCACAAAAGTCAACATCCATGAGCTCACCATGATGATCATGAAAGATATCTTCAATCCCAATCTGGTTCCCCTGGGTGCGGCCACCCCTAATTCAAGCCTGTTGCCTGCGGACAAGTTAAACCGCATTTTGGCCTCTATCGCCCGCCGGAAAAGTGTGGACAGCATAAAATATGATATCCCCCCGGGATACAAACCCCTTCGCATCCAGATTGCCCGGAAAGCAGTAAAGGCTGGTGCCAGCTTCGGCCCGGATGAAATTATCACAACAAACGGCTGCATTGAAGCCATTGACCTTTGCTTAAGAGCCACCTGCAAAGCAGGAGATACTGTTGCCATTGAATCCCCCACCTATTTTGGGATTCTCCAGAGCATGGAATCCATGGGGCTCAAAGCCCTTGAAATACCCACCCACCCCAGCGAAGGCATTAACATTGACACCCTGATGTTTGCCATTGAGCAGACACCGGTCAAGGCCTGTCTTGTGATCTCAAATTACAACAATCCTCTGGGAAGCTGCATTCCCGATGAAAACAAGAAGCGGTTGGTTCGTCTATTGGAAGGTCTGGATATTCCTCTAATTGAGGTTGACATCAGTGGTGAGCTGCATTTTGCCGACATCAGGCCCACTGTGTGCAAGGCCTATGATAAAAAGGGCCTGGTGCTGTTATGCTCTTCCTTTTCCAAAACCCTCTGCCCAGGCTACCGGGTGGGATGGGTAGCTGCTGGCAGGTATCAATCCAAAATCGAGTGGCTTAAATTTACTTTTAGCCTGGCAACGGCGACCCTGCCTCAAATGGCGGTGACAGAGTATCTGCAATCCGGCGGGTATGAGCTGCATATGCGAAAAGTGCGCCGGGCCTATGCCTACAATGTCTCCCGGATGTATGAAGCGGTGATCCG
>JAHJDU010000466.1 GCA_018812385.1 Pseudomonadota bacterium | reverse complement strand
TCACCAGAGGTGCAGGTTGCCATTTTAACCCACCGCATCAGTTATCTTACAGAGCATCTTAAAGTTCATAAGAAAGATCACCATTCAAGACGGGGCCTATTGATTCTTGTCGGACGGCGCAGAAGTCTTCTGGATTATGTTAAGAAAAAAGATGTTAACAGATACCGTTCTTTAATTGAAAGACTCGGAATTAGAAGATAAAAATGACAATCAACTGGTTTTTGACGTATTGTGGGTCAAAAACCAGTTTTTTATTTTTATCAAATTTATTTTTATCAAATTTATTTTTACCAATTTTATTATCGGGGCGGCAATTTTCAGGAAATTTTTTAAATAAGTTCGCAGGTTTGCCATTAAGTTTATATTTAATGGCAAACCTGCGGGTTTATTATTTTTAAAAATTTCCTTACACTTTGCTGCCCTTTTTATTACAGGAGAAGTTATGGAAAAAAAATTTACAACAACCATTAATGGGAAAGAATTTTCCATCAGTAGTGGAAAAATTGCCAAACAGGCATCAGGATCAGTAATCGTACAATATGGGGAAACCATGGTATTGGTTACTGCGGTTGCATCAAAAGAACCAAAAGCAGATATAAGTTTTCTGCCATTGACTGTTGAATACCAGGAAAAAATTTATTCAGCAGGAAGAATTCCGGGAAATTATTTCAGGCGTGAAATAGGAAGACCCTCTGAAAACGAAACACTGACAGCAAGAATGATTGACAGACCCATTCGTCCTCTTTTTAGCGAGGGTTACAATTATGAGACTCAGGTCATTGCCACTGTCCTTTCAATGGATAAGATCAATGAACCTGATACCCTTGCCATGGTGGGGGCATCCGCGGCCCTGCAAATTTCTGATATTCCCTTTGCAGGTCCCATTGCCGGTATTAAAGTCGGCAGGATAGATGGACAGTTTATTGCAAACCCGACCATTGAGCAGATGAAGGAAAGTGATATCGACCTGGTTGTGGCAGGATCAAAAACCGGTGTGGTCATGGTTGAAGGCGGAGCAGATATTGTCTCTGAAAAAGATATGCTGGATGCTATCTTTTTTGGTCACCAAGCCATGCAGCCCATCATTGATTTGCAGGTTCAAATAAAAGAAGCCTTTGGAAAAGAAAAACACGTGTTTGTACCACCCGCCAGGGATGAAGAACTGGATGCCAAGGTTATTGAATATTCAAAGGATAACATTTATAAACAGGTTCAGATCAAAACAAAGATAGAGCGCCAAAATGCACTCAGTGACTTAAAAGCGCAGGTTGTTGAACATTTCAGCCAAGCCTATCCTGAACAGACAAAAGATATAAAAGAGGCTTTTTCAAAATGTGTGAAAAAAGTCAGTCGTGATATCGTTCTGAAAGAAGATAAAAGGATTGACGGCAGGGCTTTTGATGAAATCAGACAGATCGACTGTGAAGTGGGAACCCTTCCCATGACTCACGGGTCAGCTCTTTTTACAAGGGGTGAAACCCAGGTCTTAGGTGTTTTAACCCTTGGTTCCGGCATGGATGAACAACGGGTTGAAACCCTTATGGGAAATGAAACCCGGGCTTTTATGCTTCATTATAATTTTCCTGCTTTTTCAGTGGGGGAAGTAAAACGGGCGGGAGGCCCCAGCAGACGGGATATTGGCCATGGAAACCTTGCTACCCGGGCCATTCAACGAATCCTTCCTTCCAAGGAAGAGTTTGAATATACCATCCGCCTGGTGGGTGAAGTCATGGAATCCAACGGGAGTTCATCCATGGGAACCATATGTTCAGGTACCCTGGCATTAATGGATGGTGGTGTTCCAATAAAAGCGCCGGTTTCCGGGATTGCCATGGGACTTGTAAAGGATGGCGATAAAATCGCTGTGCTTTCGGATATCCTGGGAGATGAAGACCATTTCGGAGATATGGATTTTAAAGTGGCTGGAACTGCTGAAGGGATTACCGCTCTCCAGATGGACATTAAGATTAAAGAGCTGTCCAGGGAGATCATGGAGAAAGCCCTTAATCAGGCCAGGGGCGGCAGGTTGCACATCCTTGATAAAATGCTTGAAACACTTAAGGATGCAAGGCCGGAAGTTTCTCCCCGTGCACCCAAAATTGTAAGCATTCAAATAAACTCCGATAAAATCAGAGATATTATCGGCCCTGGCGGAAAAGTGATCAGAGCTCTTCAGGCTGAAACCAATACTATCATTGAGGTGAATGATTCCGGTATCGTCAAGATTGCTGCACAAAATGAAGAAGACGCGGCCCTAGCTTTAAAAATGGTATCAGATATTGCCCTTGATCCTGAGATTGGTGCAATCTATCAAGGCACAGTGGTTAAAATCACTGATTTTGGTGCTTTTGTAAATATTAAACAGGGAACTGACGGACTGGTACATATTTCTGAACTTGCAGACTACAGGGTCAAAAAAGTAACAGATGTAGTTAAAGAAGGGGATGTCATCCCTGTAAAAGTCCTTGATGTTACCCGGGATGGAAAAATAAAGCTGAGTTATAAAGCAGCAAAAGAAGATGACAAATAATTCATTTTGTATCTGTCCCCTTGCCAGTGGCAGCAAGGGGAACAGCCTTTTTGTGTCATGCCTGAAAAATTCTATTCTTATTGATGCAGGTCTTTCAGGCATTGAAATCCAACGGCGGTTGAACCTCCTGAATATCAATCCTGAAAGTCTTACTGCAATCATCATCACCCACGAGCATTCCGATCATATAAAAGGCGCAGGGATATTGAGCCGTCGCTTTAAACTCCCTGTTTATATAACACAAAAGACCTATGAGGCAGCTCAAGGCATTGGCAAAATTGAAGACTTATGTTTTTTTGATTGTGGCACCCCCTTTGAAATAGATCAAATTCTGGTCACCCCGTTTTCCACCTCCCATGATGCCAAAGACCCTGCCGGACTGACCATGGAATATAATGGTCATAAAATAGGGATAGCAACAGATCTGGGTATTGTGACAACTCTTGTAAAAGAGCATTTGAAAAATTCTAATATTTTATACCTTGAATCAAACCATGATCTTGACATGCTTATTAATGGTTCCTATCCATGGCATCTTAAACAACGAATCAAAGGCAGGACCGGCCATCTGTCAAATATGGATGCTGGAATACTGGTATCGGAACTTAGGACAGATGCCTTAAAACATGTCATTCTCGCTCATTTGAGTGAAGAAAATAACTGCCCCAAAAAAGCAGTTCAAGAGATTTCAAAAAGCCTGAATGGTTCCAATGTTGTCCTGCATGTAGCTCGCCCTGATCAACCGGGAACGATTATAAAACTGTAAACCAATCCTTAGATCCGTTCTTTTTCCAAAAGATGATAATATTCGCCCTTTATTTTGACAAGTTCATTGTGAGATCCTTTTTCCCTGATTTTTCCATCCCTTAAAAGAAGGATGGTATCACAATTTCTTACAGTGGACAGTCTATGGGCGATGATGATGGAAAGCCGCCCTTTCATAAGCTTGTTCATTGCATCATGAACCTTTTGTTCTGACTGGGAATCCATGTATGATGTTGCTTCATCAAAAATGATCAGGTCCGGGTTAAATGCAAATGCACGTGCAATGCAAACAAGTTGTTTCTGGCCGCTGGACAATGGGCGGCCACCCTCTTTTATCAATGTGTCAAGCCCTGAAAATTTTTCAAATAAAAAGTCACAGTTTCCATCATATAAAGCTTTTTCAAGCCGGAAAGTATCCATATCCAGTCCTGATGGCTTAATGTTTTCCCTGATACTGCCGAAAAAGAGAATCGGGTCCTGCATGACAAGGGCGGTTTTGCTTCTGATATCTTTTATATTTATTGAATTGCTATTGATATTGTTGATGAAAATATTTCCATCATCTGTTTGATAGAATCCTGTGATCAGGTTGATAATGGAACTTTTTCCAGATCCTGTCTGGCCTACAATACCAATGGAGTTTCCCTTCCCAAGATGAAAAGAAATATTTTTTAATACCATTGTTTTTTGATCATATGAAAAATTAACCTGATCAAAAGTGATATTGGAAATTTTATCAATTTTGTTTCGCTTTTTACTGACTCGTTGTTTTGCCTTATCATTGTTGATAACGTTGACAATCCGTTCTGCCGAAGCCATAGCACTCTGGAGCAGGTTGAACTTTTCAGACAGCTCCCTTAATGGCCTGAAAAAAAGTTTCATATAAGTTAAAAAGGCCACAAGTTCACCTAAGGTCAGAGATTTTTCAATAACTCCAAAGCTTCCACCCCAGATGATGATAGCAACACTCACTACACCTAAGAAACCTATAAAGGGCATAAATATGGAAAATATTTTTATCTGAAACACAGCAGCTGTGAAATGTTCAAAATTCAGGTTTTTAAACCGTTGTATGAAATTGTTCTGGCTGGAGGTTGTCTGGATTATTTTGATCCCTGTAATGGCTTCTGAAAAACTGTGGTTGATTTCAGCTAATTTTTGTCGGATAGTTCTAAAAACATTGCGCAGAATTTTTGAAAACAGAACAATACTTATCACAATAACCGGAACCAGCAGGGACAGGTAAAAAGCGAGTTTAATGTCAATGGTATAAAGGATCAAAAGAATGCCGGCCATAAGCATAAGATCCTTAAAGATAAAAATGAGGATACTTGTAAACATCTCATTCATGTTTTCAACATCACCTGCCACACGGGAAACCAGCCGGCCGCTTGAGTTTTTATCATAAAAGGGGACTGGTAGAAATGTCATGTGGGAAAACAGGGCGCAGCGCAGGTTTAGTATGATTTTTTGACCCGTGTATTCCATAAAAAGGCTCTGGAAAAAATCAATTACAAATGAAGCCAAGATAAATATGGAAAAAAAGATGCAAAAAGTCTTAAAAGATTCAATTTTAAAGCCCAGAATCTGGATGCCTTTTTCAAGACCAACAGGAACGATAAATCCGTCAAAGGCTTTTTGAATAAAAATCGGCATGAGCAGCTCAAAGAAAGTGACCAGAGTAACAAGTAATGTTGACAGGATCAGCATCCATGCATAGGGCCTGATAAAAGGCCATAATTCTCTGGCAACCGCAAGATCCGCAAGCTTGATTTCTTTTTCTTGAGGATGGAGATCAGTCTTCATACCCCTCCTCAAACTGCTGCACCTGGTAAGATTTTTTATAGAAACGATCTGTTTGAATGAGTTTTCCATGGGTTCCAAAATGATTGATCTCACCGTTTTTCATTATAAAAATGGTGTCACAGGATGCCAGAGCTGAGATCCTGTGGGATATAATAATAAAAGTGGCATTAAAATTTATCCGGTTCAATTGTGAAATAATTTTGGATGCAGTATGGGTATCCATCTGGCTTATGGGATCATCCAGAATGATGATGGGTTTTTTGCGCATCAATGTCCGGGCAAGGGCAATGCGTTGTTTTTGTCCTCCTGAAAGTGTGATACCCCTTTCGCCAACAATGGTATCAAGCCCATCGGGCATTTTTTCAATGGTATCTTTCAGACAGCAAACCTGGATAATTTGATCAAGGTTTTCTTTATCCACCTTTTTTCCCAGGAGAATATTTTCTTTTATCGTACCTGAAAAAAGAAATGATTCCTGGGGCATCAGGGCAATATTTTGCCTTAGAAAATTAAGATCCAGGGTGTTCAGATCAAGACCGTCTATAGTGATTTTTCCGCCACTGGTATTGTAAAGCCTTGGAATCAGTTGGATCAGGCTGGTTTTTCCTGAACCCGGAGGACCGCTGATGCCGATGGAGGCTCCCTGCTGGATTTTAAGATTAATATTTGAAAGAATCGTTTTGTCCTTATCATAGGCAAAACTGACATCTTCAAATATGATGTTTCCCTTTACTTTTGAAAGGATATTTGGATTTTCAGGAGAGCTTACCTCGGGCATTGAGTCTAAAAGCGTATTAATTCGTTTTAAGGATGCCATTCCCCTTTGAAAGAGATTGGTCATCCATCCCAGGGCAATGACAGGCCATGCCAGGATTCCAAGATATTGAAAAAAGGCGACAAGCTCTCCTGGCGTTATAACCTGTTTTATCACAAGAAAGCCGCCGTAAAATATAACCACCAGGGTGGACAAATTTAAAAAAAATATCAGTAAAGGTTTTATCAGTGCGGTAACAAAAGCACGCTTAAGATTTTTTTTAAAATAATTTGTTGAAGCATTTTCAACCTTATCGCTTATTATGCCTTCAAAATTGAACACTTTTATAATGCGGATGCCAAAAAAACTCTCCCTTACAAGTTCGGTAAGTTGAGAATAGGATTCCTGGGCTGTTTTATGAAAGGTATGCATTTTTTTCCCCAGGGTTCTTGTGGCAAAAATCAAAAACGGCATGGGGATCATGGCAAGGGCCGTCAGTTTCGGATGGGTCCAGAGCATAATGGTAATGGTGGCACTGCCAAGGAGAATGGTATCCACAAGTGCAATCAGGCCAAAACCGAATGCCATCCTGATATGATTGATGTCGCTTGTGGCATGGGTCATGATATCGCCTGTTTTAACTTTGTCTAAATAGGCCATGTCCAGGGTTAGGATATGTTTGAAAAGATCATCTCTTATGCCTTTTTCAACATTTCTTGCACTTCCCATGAGAAGAGTGCGCCAGCCATACCTTAATCCTGCCATGACAAGGCCCAGAAAAATAATTAATGCACATTGAAATATCAGAGTTTTTTTGTCAAAAGAGGCTGAACTTAAGGTGTCAATAGCATGTTTAACAATCTGGGGAATGACCAGCTGCATGGCATCCACAATGATCATGCATAAAATACCCAATAGTATTTTATAAAGATTTTTTTTAAAATATGGATAGATCAGTTTCAATTCTTTTTAAGCTCCGGGTATCAAAATAGACGTTTTTTTTTTTCATTGCAATGCTTAAAGCCGACCTATTACACTTATTAATAATAAATCCAAAATGGATGGATATGATTCAAAGCAGAAATTTAACCTCCCACACATATAATGAAGATACTGCCGGGCAAATTTGTAAAGCTGTAACCCAAAAATACTTTACACTTTTTGAACAATTGATCATGAAAATGGATACACTTCTTAAATAACGAATATGCTATACGGATTAAAAAATCAGGTTATTGAAAAAATTAATCAGATATTTGCAAGATGTCAGGAAGTTGAAAAGGTAATTTTATATGGCTCCAGAGCAAAGGGAAATCATAAAAAAGGGTCAGACATTGATCTGACCTTAATCGGTGAAAATCTGAATTTAAAACTTTTAAATAAAATCAGTTTGGATCTTGGCTTCTTATAGCTTCTGGCAATTGTAGTATTGGTAAAGGTGTCGGTTCATTTTCAAAAAAATCACCAATTGCTCCATAAAGCATTCCAAAATCTTGCTTCGTTTGGAATCTTTGAAGAGTATCTAATTTCAAAAATAGCTTCTTCAATTGGGCAAGGATCTATTACGACAGGCAACTTTTTCACAATATTTTCCATTCTATGTTGATTTGTTTGTAATCAAATCGTTATTAGCCTTGAATGTAATTTTGTAAAACAAATGCCAATAACCTTCTTTTGACAACGTATTTGAACTATAAAAGCCAAGACAATCCATGAGTAATTGTTCTATAAAAAGAATAATAAACATTTGCAAGACTTTTTTCAATTTATATTAATCAAAAAAAAGACCAACTGCACACAAGACCTGTCTTTCTAAGTCACTATTACCGGGTTATCTTAAAAATAAACAATTTCTTGAGTATTTATTCTTTTAATTTGCTCTTAAACATCTTCAATTCATTCATGAGCGTTGGATAACTCCATTTTTTCCCGGTTCGAGTTTTGAAATCTTGATTATTTAATGATTTAACTATCTCTTTTTTTGAAATTCCTTTTTCAACATATTTAATTGCAGTTTCTAATGCTTTTTCAAGCTGCTCTTTATACTCATCTTTAAGGGAATATTGTTCGACTTCATCTTTATTTGAAATTGGTTTGATATCATAAGTTTGCCTGGATCTCTGGACATTTCTCTCTTTATACTTATCAGACATTTCTTTATAGATGGGACAATTTTGATTACAGGATGCTTTAAAGATATTGCTTTCACATCCACAATCAAATGACACGTCAGATTTGTAAATATATTTTAAATTTGATTTTGTACTATGTTTTATTTTTGAATGTGAGCTGGATGAGATTTTAGATAAAACCTGAACCGCATATTCAATCATCCACTCCTGACACGCTTCTTTCGAGACACCTATATATTTAAACCAGGAAGCTAAATATTGAGTTACATCTTGGCGGGAAAATCTATCAGATATAGCAGGAGAAGATTTCGATTCTATCCTACCCGAAATAATATCTTCGACACATGGAAACAGATATTTGGGATTGATTCCTTCTAAAATCTTATTTATTGCTGATTTGTGCTGGTTCATATATTGTTTTCTGATACCCTCATTTGAATTTGTTTTAATAAGATCAACTTCATCAGCATCCATAAATTTTTTAGCGTGAATAATCAAGTATATTAAAACGTGTGGGATGCCAAGGGTTTTTTATTTCAATTGCAGGATGTTTTTTCCCATAATTCATAGCAGGACTTGCAAGGGATATAAGAACTGGGATGAGTTTATGGTTGACTTTCAGCCGGGGAACCATCTATAGATAACAGGTTTGATTTTATTGATTAATCGTGGAGATGGCAAAATGAAAATATTAAAAATAGATCACCTTGGAATTGCTGTTTCAAGCATTGATGAAAAGAAAAATTTCTGGATCGATGCATTGGGGCTGCAATTAGTAGGGACAGAAACGGTTGAAGAACAAAAAGTGACTACTGCTTTTTTACCGGTTGGCGAAAGTGAAATCGAACTTTTGGAATCCACGTCAAAGGAAGGGCCCGTTGCCAAATATATTGAAAAAAAAGGCGAAGGGATTCAGCATGTGGCCTTTCGGGTTGAAAATATAGAAGAGGCCCTTTCCGAACTCAAGGAAAAAGGGATTGCCCTCATAGATCAAACCCCTCGTAAGGGAGCAGGCGGAGCAAAAATTGCCTTTTTACACCCCAAGGCCACTTCAGGGGTGCTCGTAGAGTTATGTGAAAGGTAGAATAGTGTGAAAGATAGTCTATGTTTAAATTTAATGTTACCGGAGTATAATCATGTCTCAAATGTCTGACCTGAATAAGTGGGAAGAGCTTGCTAAAAAAGAGCTTAGGGGAAAGCCCCTTACGTCATTAACAAAGAAAACACCGGAAGGAATAGATATTAAGCCGCTATATTCGGCTAAAGACCTTGAAAAAGTAGAGTTCATAAATAATCTTCCAGGGTTTGAACCCTTTGTCAGGGGGCCCAAGGCCACCATGTATGCGGGCCGTCCCTGGACCATTCGCCAGTATGCCGGATTTTCAACTGCCAAAGAATCCAATGCCTTCTATCGTAAGAATCTTGCAGCAGGACAAAAAGGGCTGTCTGTTGCCTTTGATCTGGCCACTCACAGAGGATATGATTCCGATCACCCCAGGGTGACCGGAGATGTCGGAAAAGCCGGAGTTGCCATTGATTCTGTAGAGGATATGAAAATTTTGTTTGACCAGATTCCCCTGGATCAGATGTCTGTTTCCATGACCATGAACGGTGCTGTTCTGCCGATTCTGGCAGGGTATATTGTTGCGGCAGAAGAGCAGGGTGTAAAACATGATCAGCTCATGGGAACCATTCAAAATGATATATTAAAAGAATATCTGACCCGGAATACCTATATCTATCCGCCAACTCCTTCCATGAGGATTGTTTCCGATATTATCGCTTTTTGTTCGGATAACATGCCCAAATTTAATTCCATCAGTATAAGCGGGTATCACATGATGGAAGCAGGGGCTGATTCCGTGCTCCAGGCAGCATTTACCCTGGCCGACGGTCTTGAGTATGTCAAAGCTGCCCTTAAAACAGGCCTTGATATTGATAAATTTGCTCCAAGGCTCTCTTTCTTTTTCGGGATAGGCATGAATTTTTTCATGGATATTGCCATGCTCAGAGCTGCCCGATTCCTGTGGGCAGAGCTCATGAGCCAGTTCAATCCGAAAAATTCACAATCAACCATGCTTCGAACCCACTGCCAGACATCGGGCTGGAGCCTGACCCAGCAGGATCCCTATAACAATGTTGTCAGAACCACTCTTGAATGCCTGTCCGCCGTGCTTGGCGGAACACAGAGCCTTCATACCAATTCTTTTGACGAGGCAGTGGGTCTGCCCACGGAATTGTCTGCCAGGATCTCGAGAAATACCCAGATCATTATTCAGGAAGAATCCCATATCTGTGATGTGGTGGATCCTTTAGGCGGATCATACTATGTTGAAACCCTGACCCAGAATATTATTGATGAAGTCCGCAAAATTCTGGCTGAAATAGAGGGTCTGGGCGGCATGGCCAAAGCCATTGAGTCTGGCATGCCAAAAATGAGAATTGAAGAAGTGTCAGCCAGAAAACAGGCCAGGATTGACCAGGGCACGGATGTGATTGTGGGGGTGAATAAATATAAGATTGAAGATGAAATCCCCATCCCTGTGCGTGAGGTCTCTGAAGAGGTCAGGAATGAACAGGTGGCACGTCTTACACAGATTAAAAAACAGCGGGACAATGAAGCGGTTCAAAGGGCTCTGGATGATATCACAAAGGCCTGTGAATCAAGTGACAATCTTTTGGCAGCCTGCCTGCCCGCGGTAAGGGCAAGGGCAACGATTGGGGAGATTTGTGATGCCATGGAAAAAGTATTTACCCGGTTTGTGGCAACAACCCAGTGTATTTCAGGGGTGTATGCTGCAGAACATTCTGATTCTGAGATGATTGAGTCTTTAAGAAAGCGTACAGCGGATTTTCAAAAAAAGACCGGTCGCAGGCCCAGGATTTTATTGTCTAAAATGGGACAGGATGGCCATGACAGAGGTGTTAAGGTCATTGCTACAGCCTTTGCGGATTTTGGGTTTGATGTGGATTTAGGCCCTATGTTTCAGACCCCTGAAGAAGCAGCCAGAATGGCTGTTGAAAATGATGTCCATGTGGTCGGGGTGTCAAGTCTTGCAGCAGGGCATAAAACTTTGGTGCCAAAGGTCATTGAAGAGTTGAAAAATCATGGCGCTTTTGATATTAACGTGGTGGTGGGCGGTATAATTCCACCAGGCGATTATGAATTTTTGAAAAATGCGGGTGCTGCAGAGATTTTTGGTCCGGGAACTATGGTAACAGATGCTGCAAACAGGACGCTTAACATCATAGGTGCGTAAAGGTTATGATTCAAACCGACCCTGAAAGTGAGAGCTTTGTCCAGGGTATTTTAGATGGCAATCGCCGTATGATTGCCAAGACAATAACATTGATAGAAAGCAGTCTCAAGGCGCATCAGAAAAAAGCGTTCATCGTTATGGAAAAGGTACTGCCCCATACGGGAAACAGTATCCGGGTAGGTATCACAGGAGTACCCGGTGTCGGTAAGAGTACCTTTATCGAAAATTTAGGCGTGTATCTGGCAGATATGGGCCATCGAGTGGCTGTTCTGGCTGTCGATCCCACAAGCCGGAGGAGCGGCGGGTCTATTCTGG
>JAHJDU010000465.1 GCA_018812385.1 Pseudomonadota bacterium | reverse complement strand
TCATGTAGATGATTCTGTACATCTGTTTGAAGAATGGGGACTTCCTGTCTGGAAAAAAACCGACGACGGCAAGAACCTTGACGGCAAAAAAGGCCAGAAAGCTGGTACCCTCAAAGGCGGAGCCACTCCTGTCCGTACCGGTAAATGGCAGATCATGATCAATGGTGAATCTTACAAGAGAATCGTTGCCGAAGCCGCTAAACTGGCCCTTGGCGTAGACAACATCCTTGAAAGATGCTTTATCGTTGAACTTCTCAACGACAAAAACGATCCCACTCGAATTGCTGGAGCAGTTGGTTTCTCCTTAAGAGAAAACAAAGTTTACATCATCAAGGCAAAAACTATCATGATTGCCTGCGGCGGCGCGGTTAACGTCTACCAGCCCCGTTCAGTCGGCGAGGGCAAAGGCCGTGCATGGTACCCCATCTGGAACGCTGGCTCCACCTATACAATGGCTGTCAGAGCAGGTGCTGAACTTTCCATGATGGAAAACCGTTTCACCCCGGCCCGTTTTAAAGATGGTTATGGCCCTGTTGGTGCGTGGTTCCTTCTTTTTAAAGCTGCGACAGTTAATGGTCTTGGTGAAAACTTTGCTGCTTCTGACGAAGCCAAAGCAGAACTCGAAAAATATGCTCCCTATGGAACCGCAGCTGTTACCCCGACCTGCCTGAGAAACCATCTCATGCTGAATGAGTACAAAGCAGGTCGTGGTCCTATCATTATGAAAACTACTGATGCCCTCGCAAAACTGGCTGAGACCATGGACAAAAAAGAGATGAAACACCTTGAGTCAGAAGCCTGGGAAGACTTCCTCGACATGTCCATTGGTCAGGCTGGTCTCTGGTGTGCAACAAATACCGAACCTGAGAAAAAAGATTCCGAAGTCATGCCCACGGAACCATACCTTCTTGGTTCTCATTCAGGATGCTGCGGCATCTGGTGTTCAGGCCCGAATGAAGACTGGGTTCCTGCTGAGTACAAATGGGGTTACAATAGAATGACAACCGTCAAAGGTCTGTTTACTTCCGGTGACGGCGTTGGCTGCTCCGGTCATAAATTCTCCTCTGGTTCCCATGCTGAAGGCCGTATCTGTGCAAAATCAATGGTTCAATATCTCAGAGATAATCCTGCAGAAGTAAGCTTTAAAGAAACCGATCAGGAACTGGTGGACTTTGTTTACAAACCGGTTAGAAATTACCTTGACCACTGCAATTACACCACTGCTGAAGATATTAACCCGAACTACTGCAAACCTGCCGGCATGGCCATGCGTCTGATGAAGATGACCAATGAGTATGGCGGTGGAACAGCTACTTATTACATGACTTCCGGCAAAAACCTTGAGATCCTCATGGACCTGTTCGAATACTTCCGTGAAGACCTTGAGAAAATTGCTGCCGGTGACCTGCATGAACTCATGAGGGCATGGGAAATCAACCATCGTCTCTACACTGTTCAGGCTCATACCCGTCACATCCAGTACCGTGAAGAATCAAGATACCCAGGCTTCTACTACAGAGGAGACTTCATGGGGCAGAATGACAAAGAATGGTTCTGCTTTACGAATTCTTTGTACAATAAAGAAACCAATGAGTGGACCTTGAAAAAAGTACCGTATATTAAGATTATTTCCGACTAGTGCTGACGATAGATTTTAACGTACGTTCTTAGAACAATAACCTCCAGGTGCTGGTTTTCTAGCACCTGGAGGTTTTTTCGAATTATAGGGGGAAGGGTTTGGTTTTCTTCCTGTCTCCTCTTTTGTAAATGAAACAAACGTATTAACTTATTTTTTTCACTTACAAAATAGGAGAGAGGATGCCAAAAACTTTTTAAATCTTAAATATACGCCTTAAGATTTGGCATAAAAAAATAGTTAACCCAAAAGAATATAACCAAAATGCACGGAGGGACAGCATGACAACAGATAATTTAGCCCCGAAAAGTTCCAGCTTAATGGTGGTTGGTGGTGGCATCAGCGGCCTTACAACTGCCCTGGAAGCTGCCGAAGTGGGGTATGAGGTCTTCCTTGTGGAAAAGGAAGCATCTCTTGGTGGAAGAGTTTCCCAGTTAAAACACTACTTCCCCAAACTTTGCCCGCCAACTTGCGGACTTGAGATTAATTACAAAAGAATCAGGGACAACAAAAACATTAAAGTATTCACCATGTCAGAGGTACAGGATGTAGAAGGAGTTGCCGGTGATTACACTGTTACCATAAAAACATCACCTCGATATGTAACTGAAAACTGTACAGCTTGCGGCGAATGCGCAAAAGTTTGTGATACTGAAATCTCTAATGATTTCAATTTTGGCATGGACCGCAGAAAAGCCGCTTATCTTCCACATAATATGGCCTTTCCCATGAGGTATATTATAGATCCGGCCATCAGCACTGATGACCGTGACAAAGTCAAAGAGGCTTGTAAATATGATGCCATTGATTTTGACATGGAAGAAAAAACCATTGATCTTAAAGTGGGTGCCATTGTCTGGAATACAGGATGGACCCCTTATGATGCCACAAAAATTGACAATCTTGGATTTGGCAGACATCAGAACATTGTCACGAACATGATGCTGGAAAGAATGGCATCCTTAAATGGTCCGACACAAGGCAAAATTATCAGGCCGTCTGATGACAAAGCACCCCAAACCATTGCATTTGCACAGTGTGCAGGGTCAAGAGATGAAAACCATCTGCCTTACTGCTCTTATATCTGCTGCATGGCATCTTTGAAACATGCGACTTACTTGAGAGCACAATATCCCGAAGCCAAAATCTATATTTATTATATTGACCTTAGAACGCCGGGCAGAAAATATGAAAACTTTTATGCAAAACTTAAAAAAGATGAAAATATCTTTTTTATAAAAGGTAAAATCGCAGAAGTTTCTGAAGAGCCGGGTTCCGGAAATATTAATCTGGTTGCCGAAGACACCATCACCGGTGAAAAAGTCAGACAGACCGTGGATATGCTTGTACTTGCCACTGGCATGCAGCCAAACGCTGCCATTGACAAACCCAATGCAGACTTGAGCTACAACGCTGACGGCTTCATTGTAAACGACTTCAAGAAAGGCGGAATGTTTGCGGCCGGTTGTGCCAATAAGCCTGCTGATGTTGTTACATCTAACCAGAATGCTACAGGTATGGCCCTTAAAGCCATTCAGACCCTTGTAAGGAGGTAGAGGAAAATCATGGATAAAAAATATGGAGTATATATCTGCACAGGCTGTGGAATCGGTGATACCCTCGACATGGAAGCTCTGGTCGATGTTCCTGATGAAGAGGGCGTAAATTGTACCACCCATCCGTTTCTGTGCTCCAAAGAAGGTGTTAATTAATTCAAAAAGATGTTGATGATGGAAAAGTTAATGCCATGGTCCTGGGTGCCTGCTCAAGACGCGTTAACTTTGATGTATTCAATTTCAACGGTTGCATTGTTGAGAGAGTTAACTTGAGAGAAGGCGTTGTATGGCCGCATTCAAGAGAAACTTATCCAAGACTGACAGAAGATCAGAAAGGTGATGAAGAACATTTTGATCCCATTCAGATGAAAGCTGAAGACTATATTAAAATGGGCATGATCAGAGTTGAAAAAGTTAAATTGCCGGAACCCTTTAAAACAGAAACCTTTTCAAAAAAGATCCTTGTTCTTGGAGGCGGTGTAACCGGTATGTCAGCTGCCCTTGATGCTGCAAAAGTCGGGTATGATGTCACCATTGTTGAAAAAACAGATAAACTGGGCGGCTATGCTGCAAACTTGAGAAGTCAGATGCCGGTTGCAGAACCCTTTGAAGAATTAAGGGCCCCCGTTGTCAATGAGCTCATCGCAGAAATTGAAGGCTTTTCCAATATTGATGTCAGAACTTCCACTGAAGTTGCCCGTATTGCTGGCCAGCCAGGAGAATTCACTGTAACTTTCAAAAAACCGGGTGAAAAAACCCCTTTTGATGTTCCCTTTCCTTTGCCTGAAGAAATGCTTGTGGATGAAAACGGAAAAGAACTGAATGTAGAAGATGCCCATGCCAAATATCTTGAATACAATACAGGCAAACTCGATATCCTTCAGCTCGATCCAGACGGAGAGCTCTATGGAGCAGTTGTTCTGGCTGCCGGTTGGCGTCCAGCTAAAATAGAAGGTGAAAAGTATGCGCATCTTGGCATTGATCTTCCGGATGTTATCACCAATGACGAATTTGAAAAAATTGCTGCTAAAGGTAAAATCCTTCGGCCTTCCGATGGCAAAGAAGCCAAAAATGTTGTCTTTATCCAGTCTCCGGGCAAGGATGAAGATGATGCCGATTTTGAATACACAGGCTCGGTTACCAGCCAGGTAGCCTTGAAACAGGCCAGGTATGTTAGAGATGATTATTCGGATGGTAAAGCATATATTATTTATCAGCATATGAAAACCCCTGGCCTTCAGGAATATTTTTACAAAAGTATGCAGCAGGAAGACGGAGTTTTCATGACCAAGGGTGCGGTCACCCAAGTTGTCCAGCAGGGTAATGGCCTTGCGGTCACTGCCATAAACACACTCCTGGGTGAAAATCTGGCTATTAAAGCCGACATGGTTGTTGTGGCCAGTGGCATGGTTCCTGTAACCAAAGATGATCCTGTTATTAATCTTGCCTATAGACAAGGTCCCGGATTCAGAGATAATGATATTTTTGGCCAATATGCAGACTCAAACTATATCTGCTTCCCTTATGAAACCCAGAGGACCGGTATTTATGCGGCCGGTGCCATCCGACGTGCCATGACCATTGAAGAATCCATGGAAGATGCAACAGGGGCAGCCCTTAAAGCCATCCAGTGTATTGAAAGCGCTGGCAGGGGCATGTCTGTTCACCCAAGATCAGGAGATATGACCTATCCTGACTTCTTCTTCCAGAGATGTACCCAGTGTAAACGGTGTACAGTTGAGTGTCCCTTTGGTGCCCTTGACGATGATGAAAAAGGAACGCCCAAAATAAATCCGACAAGATGCAGAAGATGCGGAACCTGTATGGGTGCATGTCCTGAAAGAATTATCTCTTTTGCTGACTACACTATTGATTCTATTGGTTCCCAGGTTAAAGCGGTTGGGGTTCCATCAGAAGATGATTATGGTGAGCCGCCATTTAGATTTCTTGCACTGATCTGCGAAAATGATGCCTTCCCAGCCCTTGACATGGTGGGTATGAACAGAATGGATTACTCTCCAAATGTCCGGTTTATCCCGATAAGATGTCTTGGCTCATTTAATGTTATCTGGATCAAAGATGCACTTGCCCAGGGTATGGATGGTGTTATCCTCATTGGCTGTAAACATGGCGATGATTACCAGTGTCACTTTATGAAAGGTTCCGAGCTGGCCGAAATCCGTGTAAAGAAAATCGGTGACGCTCTTTCAAGTCTTGCACTTGAAGAAGAACGTGTGGCCTTTGCAGAAATTGCCATAGATGAATATGACAAACTTCCTGGAATAATAAATGCCTTTGTTAAAGAAGTTGAAGACCTTGGTCCAAACCCATTCAAAGGATTCTAATCAAAACTATTTAAAAAATAGTTTAGGAGATATATAAATATGACTGAAAAATATCTTGCCCAACCGGATCTTGACTTTATAGCTCAAATAAGGAGTCTTGGTGGTGGCACACTGAAAAAATGTTATCAGTGTGCCAGTTGTTCGGTTGCATGCCCTATTGCTCCTGAAAACAGTCCGTTCCCAAGAAAAGAAATGATAGCTGCTTCCTGGGGTCTTAAGGATAGACTTATAAGTAATGGCGATATCTGGCTGTGTCATCAATGCGGTGATTGTACGGATCTTTGTCCAAGGGGGGCTGCTCCAGGGGATGTTCTGTCTGCTGTCAGGGCTGCAGCCATTACCGAATATGCCAGGCCCAAAGCATTGGCAAATGCGGTGAATAACCCTAAAACACTGCCTTTTCTGATTGGAATTCCCGCCATCTGGTTTGCTCTTCTGGCGTTTATTACCATGACGGCCGGCGAGACCATGACAAAAATATTTGAATTTATTCCGTTCTTTGACTGGGCACCTGTTCATGAGGGCGAACATGTGATTGCACAGGCAGACTTCTTCTCGACCTGGTTTGTGGATCTGACTTTTGTGCCAACTGCAACAGCAGTGGTCATCATCTTTTTCCTCAGTCTTAGGAACTTCTTAAAGGATATTCATGAAAATGCGGTTCTTGAAGGAAAAACAGATAAGACCACCCTGAATTACAAAGAATTTTTTCAGGCCCTTCTTAGGGTTATTCCCATCGTTCTCAAACATGATAAGTTCAATGAATGTGAATCCAATAAGGATAGAGCAACCCCGCATATGATGGTTCTCTATTCATTTATCGGCCTTTTCATAGTAACAGCAATCGGGTTCATTGCATTATATATTTTCCAAAACCACGGCCCCTATTCTCAGTTGAATCCCATGAAATGGCTGGCCAATATTTCAGGTGTTGCGCTGGTTATCGGATCCGGTTTGATGATTAAAAACAGGCTTGATAAGAAAGAAGAACAACTTACGTATTACAAAGACTGGTTCATTCTTGGTGTTGTTTTTGCTCTGGGTCTTACCGGTATGTTGACTGAAATGACCCGTTTGGCGCACCTGGAATATATTTCTTACTTCTTTTACTACCTGCATCTGATTGCTATTTTTAACCTGTTTGCATTCCTGCCATTTTCAAAAATGGCCCATCTTGTTTACAGGCTTACAGCAATGACTTATGCGGAGTACAGCAATAGAGAATAACTGAAAAAGCATAAAATTTGAACTATTTTCAAAAAAAGGGGGTTGATTTTTTTATCAACCCCCTTTTCTTTCAAAAATCCCCGGCTCATAACACAAATGTTTTATCTTTTGCCTGTCTTCAGGATAGGACTACCTTTTTTTTGATAGCAGTAATCCAGTATACTTAAATATTTTTAATAAAAACTAAATTTTATATTGCGTATTTCAAAAATTTATCATATTAAATTTTTATAAATCTAACTAACCCAACTTTCGGAGTTGCCAGATTTGACTAACTAAAAATCAGGAGATCGACAAAATTGAACAAGATTGCTGTGCTTTCAGGCGATGGAATCGGGCCCGAGGTGATGGAACAGGCTGTTAAAATTCTTAAAAAAACTTCAACTCTTTATGGGTTTAGCCTTGAATTTGAATTTGCAGACATTGGTGGTGCAGCCATTGATCATCATGGTAAAGCTTTACCAGATTCCACGCTATCCCTTTGTGAACAAAGCGATGCTATTTTATTTGGCTCAGTCGGCGGCCCAAAATGGGAACACCTTTTGCCGGAAGAGCAGCCGGAAAGAGGGGCTCTATTGCCCTTAAGAAAACATTTTGATCTATATTGCAATCTTAGACCTGCAAAGGTCTTCCCTTGCCTGGCATCTGCATCCCCGTTAAAACCCGAAATTGTTAAAGAGGGGTTTGATATTCTCTGTGTACGTGAGTTAACCGGCGGTATCTATTTTGGTGAACCAAAGGGAAGGCAAGGAGAAGGCCTTGATGAAAAAGCCTTTGATACAATGGTATATACCCGGTTTGAAATTGAACGAATTGCCAGGATGGCCTTCAAAGCTGCCCAGAAAAGAAACCATCTCGTGACATCTGTTGATAAGGCAAATGTTCTGTTTTCCATGGTGCTCTGGAGGGAAACCGTTACACAGATTGCAAAAGAGTTTCCCGATGTCACCTTAAAACACATATATGTTGACAATGCCACCATGCAACTTGTTAAAAATCCCCATCAATTTGATGTGCTTCTTTGTGGAAATATGTTTGGAGATATTATTTCTGATGAATGTGCTATGCTTACCGGTTCCATGGGTCTTTTGCCTTCTGCCAGTCTGAATGAAAAAAAATTTGGTCTTTATGAACCTGCCGGGGGATCTGCACCTGATATTGCCGGAAAAGGTATTGCCAATCCCATTGCCCAAATCCTGTCCGGCGCAATGATGCTTAATTATACCTTTGGACTTTCAGATGCTGCCAACGCCATTGAAAAAGCCATTTCAAATGTTCTTGAAAAAAATATTTTTACGGCTGATCTGACTAATCAAAAAGACAAAATAGTAGGGACTGATGCCATGGGAGATGCTATTATAAAAGAACTTGAAAAAGGGAATGACTAACCCCATCTATCCTGAAATAAAAAAAGGATTTTAGTTTTCACTAAAATCCTTTTTTTTATTATGGCGG
>JAHJDU010000464.1 GCA_018812385.1 Pseudomonadota bacterium | reverse complement strand
TAAAGGTCACACGTAACATAAAGGTCACACGTAACATAAAGGTCACACATAACCTGAAGGTCACAAGTAAATTGGCTTTTCATATTGTTTACGCAATACCTTGATTTTATCATTTTACTTACCAAATGCCATAAGCGCAGAATATATTAAAAAAAACTGAATGGTCATAGAAATCAGCAGAACCAGCAATGCCTGCTTCCATGTAAGCCCGCAGGTGTTTTTAAACCCTGTGTATATCAGCCACCATTTCCAGGGTTCAGTAAACCATAGAAAAAACGGCAGCCATGATATGAAAAGGGTCACTCCGGATGAAAAGGCATACAGACTGAAAATAATAGAAAAAGGGGTTCGTTTTCCAAGGATCATGACCATTGCTGTATAACCTAAGAGTGATGACATAAGTATCATTCCTGCTGCACTAACAAAAAAAATAATGGCCATAATCCAGACAGGCCTGGAATAAGCCCCGGTTAACAGGCTTGCCATGGCGAAAAAACTACAGCAGATCACCATAAATCCCAAGGTCTTTTTTAAGGTTGTATTCTCGGCAAGTTCCTTAAAAAATTGTCCGGGTTCAATCAAAAGCTGGATCAGAGAATACGAATAAAACTGCCAGGCTTTTAGAGTTGGTCCCATCATGATCGCACTCCCTTTTGAATATCTTTATCAATCATCTGCCAAATCCTTAGGCTATACCAGTTTTGCAAATATACCCATCAACAGCATGATGAGGGTCATATAAAAAAAGACTTTCCGTTCAGAGTCTTTGCTGAAAAAAATTTTCCCATCTTTCAACATTATTTTTTTTGACTCTGATTTTTTTATTTCTATCTTTTTTATTTCTACTAGTTTATTCATATCAGCATCCCTTTAATCTTTGGTTAAAACCCCGGCATTGTGCCAAAGCCCCTGAATGACCAGTAAACCCCGGTCAAAAAGAGTAACACAACATTGGCAATAAAAAACATGGGGATACCGACCCTGAGGTAATCTTTAGGCTCCAGGTATCCACTGGCGTAGACAATTGCATTGGGCGGCGTACCTATAATCAGACAGTATGCAAATGAGGATGCAATTGCCGTTGCCATGGCCATGAAGGGCAGATAAGTGGTGCCGGGATGAACCATACCCGCCATATTCAGGGCAATGGGTCCCACAGAGGCCGCAGCAGGCCCGTCTGCCATAAGATTGGTGAGAATGGATGTCAGCCCATTATTGATCATTAATAAAGGAAGACCGGAATCCATGCCGAATTGTGCTAAAAAGTCGATGACGGATCGCGCCAGCCAATAGGCAGCACCGGTGGAATCCAGGGTTCTGCCAAATATGATGGCCCCGGCATATAGCCAGACAACCCCCCAGTCCACTTTATCCTGATAATCCCGCCAGTTGACAACCCCGGCCATAATATAGGCCACAGCGCCTCCTATGGCGATGACACCAATGCCCAGTCGGATGGGATAGATCCCAAGGTCAAAAAATGCTTTTTCCGTAAACCATCCAAACACCATGATGATAAATATGATCAAGGCCGATATCTGTTTCTTGTTCCAGCCCCCCATTTTGTCAATTTCTATCCTTAACTGATCCATGGCCGGTGCCAGGGAGACAATTTTGGGCCTGAATCGCAGATTGGTGATAAACCAAGTAATGGGAATCATGACAATCAAAAAGGGGAAACAATAGGTAACCCACTGAAAATATCCAATATCAACCCCGAACATATCCGTTAAATAGGTCATCATGATCACATTCCTGGCCCCGCCGGAAGGCGCACCCGGCCCACCGATATTGCAGGCCATGGCAATGGTGATCATCAAAAGTTTGGCAAGCTCTTTGTCTTCGGGGACTTCATTGGTCAAGGAATTCTGGTATAAGAGCATACCAATGGGAAGAAACATGGCAGCCAGGGCATGATCGGATATAAATGCCGCCAGGGGGGTGATGATCAAAAAGAAAATAAGGGTGATCCATTTGGTATTGGGGACGGCCAGTTTTTTGAACATTGCCATACACACCCGTTTGTCCACCCCCGTTTTAACAAAGGCCGCAGCAAACATAAGACTGCCCATGATAAACCAGCAGGCATCACTCCAGTACAGCATGGCCACCTCACTTCTCGAAACAACCCCGGTACAAACAAGGATCAGGCCCACGCAAAAGGCAACCACGGGAAGGGGGATACACTCTGTTAAAAAACAGAGCACAACAAATACACCCATGGCACAGGCGACTTTTATATTCCAGGCGCCTTTGTCAGCGGCTTTTTTGTCCTTTCCGGTCAGGTCTTCATACTTTAAGCCTTGTTTTCTGAGATCCAGTGCACTTTTCATGACAACCGAATAATTGTCGTCGGAGATATTTGTTTTGATAAACTCCTGGGCTTTGTCAAAGTTTTTTTGAGTCGCCACTATCTTATTGCTTTTGCACCACTTGAGATCCCGTTTTAAAAACCGGGTTTTATTCAAGGCACCCATCTGCATATTTTTTTCCATGATATTGGCAGCGAGCAATTGCCATTGCTCTGCATCTGAACTGTTTTTATCAAACAGCTCTTTGGTAATATGGTTCACAACTGCTTTGGGTCCGATCTTGTATTCAGTACCCACATCCTTCATCCCATATGGAGTGGGCATGAGCAGGACTGCAAAAAAAAGGACGACTGGGAAAATAAAAATCTTCCAGTTGATATATTTATCATATCCAGTAGCTTGCTTTTCTTTTTTCATTTATTATTCTCCAGTATCAATTCAGTTTATTCATCATCACCTTTGAGAATTTCCCGGGGGGATCTCATATATTTTTTACTTTGGGCCACCCTTATTTTTTCTTCACGGTGCTGCCGTTTTTCAAATGCCTCCATCGCCTTTTCAATAATGTCATCAATATCAGCCGGCTTCACCAGATAATCAAAGGCCCCTGATTTCAAGCCGTCAATGGCTGAATCCATTGTGCCATGGCCCGTGAGCATAATGACTTCCACTAAAGGATAAAGGGTTTTGATGGCTTTTAATGTCTGATTCCCATCCATGCCGGGCATCTTGACATCAAGAATCACCACATGGACATTTTGCGGTTTTAGTTTTTCAAGGGCTTCCTCCCCGCTCAGGGCGGTTAAAACCTCATACCCTTTTTTTTCAATCAATTTTCTGGTTGTTTGAAGATACCGTTCTTCATCATCAACCAGCATAATCCTCATTTTCCCCACAATAAACCTCCTAAATTTTTATTGATTTACAGTCGGCAGACTGATCACAAATGTCGTGCCCACATTTTGTTCACTTATTACTTCCATGGTCCCGCCAAAACTTTCTATAATCCCGTAACAAACGGAAAGCCCTAACCCCGTTCCCTGGCCCACAGGTTTTGTTGTAAAAAAAGGAGCAAATACTTTTTCAATATTTTCCGGACTGATACCGATTCCATTATCGGTAATTTTTATCTCAAGCCTGTTTCCATTGCGCCTGTTGCTCTCAATGCTCACCGCTCCCCCAAATGAACCGTGGAGGGCTATAACTGCATCCATGGCATTATTAAAAAGGTTAAGGATCACCTGCTGGAACTGGGAGGGATCACCCATGAATGCAGGAGAATCTTTTGAAATATTTTTTATAATTTCAATTCCGCTGACCATGGCTTTTTTTTCAACCATATGAATAATCTCAGGGATGATTTGGCAGGGATTCAAGGATTGCTCTTTTATCTCATTTTTTCGTCCAAACTTTAAAATGGCATGGGTGATTTCAGAGCATCGGTTCACCTGTAGTTTTATCTGGTTCAATGAGTCTTCAATTTCATTCATATCTTCGATTTTTTCAACATCGATATTGCCGGATATATCTTCCAGAAGGGTTTCTATCAGAGCCTGTTCACTTTTAATAATTTGAAGGGGATTGTTTATTTCATGGGCAAATCCGGCAGCCATTTCCCCGATTTCCGCCAGCTGGGTAGCCCGGATTAACTGGTGTCCCAGGCTTTCCTTTTCCTGTCCCAGCTGTGCAATCCTTTTCACGATATGTTCCGTCATATAGACGGCCATGATGATAATGACGGCCCCGCCGATGACCATAATGATCAGACTGATATATAATGCTGAATAAAGACTTTTATAGGCATCCTTTTTTTCCTGCCTGACCACTAGAAGCCAGTCTTGATTTTTGAGCCCGGCTGTTGCATATAAATATTTGTTGTTTGCAGGATCAGATTTAATAAAGGTATGAATGCCCTCTCCAATTACAGGAAAATCAGAATATTCAGGATCTTGATCCATAACCCTTATCTCTCCGGAACGTCTTCCGGTTTGCGCTATCCCTGCTTTGTTCAAAATATAGGATTCTCCCGTCTTTCCGATTCGCAGTTTTGATACCAGCCGATCAAAAAACAAGGTATCAATGGTGGCTCTAAGAGCCCAGCTTTTCTCTCCTGTGTTCTTCTTTACAGCAATCACAAAATGAGGAACCTTTCTATAGCCCAGAAAAATATCACTGACATGGTACCCCTTCTGCATGACTTCTTTGAACCAGAATTCATCCCTGTAGTTTTTCCCTTTCAGCTGATATTGGCCCGAGTATCTTAAATGGATGCCCTGGGAATCAAAGAGTCCCAGGTCTATAAAAGCACCTGATCGGCCTTTTAGATTGTTAAATATGGTGTTAATGGCTTCGGTTGAGTCAATATTTTCAAAATCATAGGTGTTTGTAATAAGTTCAAGATCGGATTTACGTTCCATCAAAAAGGACTCGATCATATCCCGATGATCTTCCACGATCCGTTTTAAGCTGCTGGTGGTTTTGTTCTCAAGGGCTGTAGTAAAAAAATAAAAGCTGACCCCCATGGCTAATATAAAAGGAATAAATGGAACAACTATCATATTGGTTAAAATAGCTCGTTTGATGCGCTTTTCTTTTCCCTTATCAAGGATGCTGTTTTTTTCCATTATGCTCTCTTAATTTTTATGTTGAGAATGACATTTTTACATTCATCCAGTTTATTGTACTACCCTAAAAGCAACTATGATGCCGTTTTTGATTCTTATGACAATAAAAAATACAAGTCATTGAAATATATAGGATAATTTTGTTTTTAATGCT
>JAHJDU010000463.1 GCA_018812385.1 Pseudomonadota bacterium | reverse complement strand
GGGACATCATTCTCATCCGGGTTTCAAAGGATTTCACGGCAATAATAACAGTGGCTATTTTAACTTCTTCCAAGGCTCTTGCGACATGTCCCACGGACATGTGACAGACCGGTCAGACCGGAACCAGGACTACAGCGTCAGTCCCCTGGTCTAGAAATTTTTTCACCCAATCCGGCAGTGTTTTTTTCAACAGCCGTTTCTGGGAGCATGCGCCCACAAAAGAATAGGCACTGGGTGTTAACGCCTTAAACACCCTTTGATCTTTCAACGTCACCATTCTCTGGTAGGGGAAAGACACATTGGGATCTTTTGCTGCTGCCCTGATATCATATCCGCCATGACGAAGCATGAGATCCTCTGGCAATGAACCAAATGGAATTTCGGAAAGTTGTGGTTCCTCTTTTAAAAAATCAAAGACCCGGCGCTCTGCTTCTTCCTGGGTCATGTTCTCAACCCCTAATGGCATGGGATCAGAGCCTTTTAAAAAATGTCCGCTTGAAGTAAGCAGCGAAAGTTTTAAGGCAGATACTGGTTTTTCCAATGGATGAAACGGTCCCTGATCATATTCGAAATTTTTCTGTTTTTTATATCCTTGTATCTGGCCCTGGAGCACGATCTGTTTTACGCGGGAAAAATCACCATCATCAAGTGAATCAATGGTCTCTTTGAACAGGTTCTGAATAAAGGTTGAGGCATCTTCCAATGGCAGCTCCGACATAAATTTAAAAGACAGGTCAGAGCGTCTGCCGTAAAAAAAAGACTTAATAAAGGATTCAAAAGATTCAACTTTTTCTTCATTTTCCATTTTATTCTCCTAAAACTTTTATATTGTTTTAATATTTTTTTCTTTATTCATTCTCGTAATACTGATGATGGCGTGCTCTTTTACGTTTGAAATATGCTGTTTTAAAATCTTGGTTGCACCATCAAGATTGGAATCAGCAATATACTCATATAATTTTATGTGCTCTGAATCCACTGTGTCCATGGGTGTCACAAAAAGGATATTGCCCCTGTACTTAAGGTATAAAAGATCAAAAAGCGATTTTAAGGTATTAATTTGTATGGTGCATTCTGAAAGCGTTGCAAGGACAAGGTGAAATTCCATATCCTTTAAAAGCCGTTCTTTTAAATAAATATCTCGAACAGCCGCAAGATGGCTGTCCAGGGCCTTTTTCAATGTTTTTTGTCCCTTTTTATCAATCCGGGATATGGTTCTTGCCAGGAGTGAGGTTTCGATTAATTCCCTGAATTCATATATCTCAATGATTTCTTTTAAACTGATATTTTCAGTATAATAGCCACGATTGGTTTCATGCCGGACAAGGCCCTGATATTCAAGCCTCTTTAATGCCTGGATAACCGGTGTCGTACTCATTTCAAGTCGTTTGGACAGATCCCCATAGGATATTTTCTGGCCTGGAATAATTTCATTTAAAAAAAACATCCGGCGAATACCCATGTAGGCTTCCTGGGTAAAATCATCTTTGGTCTTTTTTTTCTTTTTCATTTTTTTATCCATGAGCAAAATAAATATACCAAGGATATTATAAAATCAATTAGAAAAATACTTTATATTTAAATCAAATAATTTCTCTATCTATTTGAATATCATCCAATTTATTCTTGACATAAAGGCTGCAAAGCGTTACAAAATCTTAAATCTGATCAAATATTTGATCAGATTCATTGTTTTTTAGCGTTTATTAAACCCAAGGAGAAAAAAATGGCTTTGTCATTTATGGAAGGAAATGAAGCCCTTGCCAGGGGAGCTATTGCTGCCGGGTGCAACTTTTTTGCAGGCTATCCCATCACGCCGGCAACAACAATTTTTAACAGCATGTTGAAAATGCTGCCCCCCACTGGTGGCGTTTGTATCCAGGGAGAAGATGAGATCGCTTCCATGGGATATTGCATCGGTGCAGCCATGGCTGGCAAAAAAGCTTTAACCGCAACATCCGGCCCTGGCATCAGCCTTTACAGCGAGCAGATGTCATTTGCCATTGGCAGTGAAATCCCATTGGTGATTGCAGATGTACAACGACTTGGTCCTTCAACAGGTTCAGCAACAAGAGGTGCAGACAGTGATATCCAATTCTTAAGATGGGGCAGTACAAGCGGTGTGCCCGTTATTGTTCTTGCTCCTAAAGATGCACTTGATTGTTACGTCCTGGCTATTCACGCCTTTAATTATTCTGAAGAATTCAGGTGTCCTGTTTTTATTGCCTCCAACAAAGAAATCGGAATGACCAGTGAAAGCTTTGATCTTGATTCTGTCGTACTTCCTCCGATTGTTGAAAGGAAATATTTTTCAGGCAATTCATATCTTCCCTTTGAAGCACAGCCGGATGCAGCCCCGCCATTTCTTCCCATTGGAGGGAAAACCCTTGTCAGACAAACATCATCAACCCATGGGCCTGACGGTTATATCACCATTGATCCTGAAGTGATTGCACAAAACCAGGAAAGACTCAGACAAAAAATCCATGCCGCCCGGAATCGAATTACGCTTTTTGAAGAAGATATCAAAGAGAATTCCGACACTTTGATCATAAGTTATGGTGTTACTGCCCGTTCCGTTGAAGATGCCAGCAGAAAACTTGACAAAAAAGGCAAACATGTATCAACGCTGACGCTTAAAACCCTTTTTCCCGTACCTGAAGAACTTTTGCGAAAAAAAGCAAAAAAGTTTAAACGCATTGTGGTTATTGAAATGAACTTAGGCCAATATGTAAATGAAATAAAACGAATCCTTTGTGATAAAAAAGTGGAATTTTACGGACAGATGAATGGAGTGTTAATTACACCGGCCAAAATCATGGAGGTCATTGAAAATGAATAGCTTTTTAAATAAAAACAGGCCCCTTGTCTATTGTCCGGGATGCACCCATGAAAAAATTACCACAGGCCTTGATAAAGCATTTGTCAAAATGGGTCTTGATGCAGATAAAATAGTCATTGTAACAGATATCGGCTGTTCAGGGCTGTTTGATACCTTTTTCAATGTTCATGCCCTCCATGGCATACACGGCCGGGCGCTCACCTATGCCGCGGGTCTCAAGCTTGCCGATCCCGAATTGAATGTGATTGTCACAATGGGAGATGGTGGCCTGGGCATCGGCGGTGCTCATGTACTAGCTGCCTGCAGAAGAAATCTTGACCTTACCCTGATCATTCTCAACAATTTTAACTTTGGCATGACCGGAGGACAATATTCTGCAACCACGCCAATAGATGCAATAGTGGGATCGGAATTTCTTAACCAGGCTGAAATTCCCATTGATATCTGCGCCATTGCTAAAAGCGCCGGTGCAACTTATATTGACAGATGTTCCGGCCTTGATCCTGATTTGCCTGAAAAAATTGTCAGGGCAATGAAGCATAAGGGATTTTCTTTAATTGAAACCCTTGGTATGTGCACGGGCCGTTATACAAAAAGAAACAAACTGACCCCAAAACTCATTGATCAGATCATCGCAGACCTGCCTGAAATGTCTGGTAACATAAAAAAAAATCAAAGACCTGAATATGGTGAACGGTACAGAGCTCTGGCAAAAGAGAGGACTGTCTTTCCTGCGGCTATAACTATTGAAAAGCAAATTGAGCTCAAAGATTATCAACAGCAGGAAGTGGTTATCCTTGGCAGTGCAGGCATGCGCATCGTAACAGCCGGTGAAATTGTCTGTTACGCAGGCCTTTGTGCAGGCATGAATGTATCAATGAAAAATGACTATAACATTACTGTTCTCAGGGGCCAGTCTGTCAGTGAAATTCTTATTTCTCCTGAAAAAATAGGTTATCCCGGTATTGAATCTCCTTCTGTTGTATTAGCCCTTAGTGATGAAGGGGTCCAGCGACGAAAGAAAATTTTTGCAAATCTTAAACCAGGCGCCTTTGTTTTAAAAGAAAAGAGTGTTGATATTCCTGAGACTAAAGCAGATGTTGTTGAAATTGATTTTAAAGAATTAAAAATCAAAAAACAGGATTGGGCTCTGGCTTCCCTTGGAGTAATGGCCAAAAATGGAAAAGCAATGAACAAAGAAATGTTAGATTATGCCTTAAAGTCCCGGTTTAATGAAAAACTCTATCAGATAGCAATGGAAACCATTGAAAAAATATTCCAGGCGTAAATAAGGATATGCCAAATATCAACCCATCTGTTTTCAGAGTTTTTCTGCCCTTTGCTTTTGGATATTTTCTGTCCTACCTGTTTCGGGTGGTCAACGCAGTCATTGCCCCGGATCTTGTCGCGGATTTAAATATTAATCCTTCACAACTGGGGCTTTTAACCTCCACCTATTTTATTGCATTTGCTTCCACACAATTACCTCTTGGTATTTTACTGGATAAGTTCGGTCCCAGAATCGTGGAATCATTTCTTCTTATTTTTGCCGGAATAGGTGCGTTTATTTTTGCAAAATCCCAAACCCTGACGGGTGTTATCATTGGGCGGGCATTTATCGGTTTTGGGGTTTCTGCCTGTCTCATGGCAGCTTTTAAATCTTATGTCATCTGGTTCCCTGAAAAACTATGGCCAAGGATCAATGGATTTCAAGTGGCTGCAGGAGGCCTTGGTGCTCTGTCCGCAACCACACCCGTTGAATGGCTTCTTAACATGACAGACTGGCGGGGCTTATTCTTTTTATTGGCAATTCTTTCATTTTGCAGTGCTCTTGGTATTTTTTTTATTGTGCCAGAAAAAAAATCCCAGAACAGCCAGGACAGTTTTTCTTTACAGATCAAAGGCATAAAACAGGTTTTTAAATCTCAATATTTTTGGCGTATTGCCCCTCTAACCGCCATGACCCAGGCAAGTTTTGTCGCTTTGCAAGGGCTTTGGGCTGGACCCTGGTTAAGAGATATTGCAGGTTATCAGCGACCAGAGATTGCCATTGTATTATCCTGGGTCGCGATTGCATTGACATCTGGATATATCTGCCTTGGGTTTATTGCTGAAAAACTGGCTCAAAGAGGGATCAGCATTCTTTATACTGCTGTAACCGGGATGAGTATTTTTATGGGCATCCAGATTTTTATCGCATTCCAGATTTCCATTGCTCCCACTTTTTTATGGATATTGTTTGGTTTCTTTGGAACGTCAGGAATTCTTTCCTATGCAGCTTTGTCTTCTCATTTTCCTAAAATCTTGTCTGGCAGAGTGACAACCAGCATCAATCTTCTGGTATTTATAGCTGCTTTTATTTTGCAGTGGTTTGTCGGCGCTATCATTAACCTCTGGGAAGTATCTGCTGCCGGCAATTATCATCCATCGGGATATCAGGCTGGATTTTTGACGATTTTAGGCCTTCAGGTAATAGGGCTTGCCTGGTGCATTTTTTCTGGATTTAAAAAAAGAAATTAACCTGGGCAACACTTTTCCCTATCTTCTTTCATGGCATTGGCTGTGATGGTAACAAATGACTTTTACATTCACCAAAACCCTTGAGCAAAAAGTAATTTGATTTAAAATGTATATTAAATTGGCAGACCAAACAAAAAAGGCTTTTAGTGAAAATCACTGAAAGCCTTTCTTGTTGTGGTGCCCAGGGACAGAATTGAACTGCCGACACGGGGATTTTCAGTCCCCTGCTCTACCGACTGAGCTACCTGGGCTCAAACAACAGAAGGGTTTATATTATTTTTGGTTATTCATGTCAAGGGAAAATGTTTGAAAGCTTGCGTTTTTAAATATCTCCAAGGATGTGCTGAACAAGGGCACAGCTTGAAATGGAAGCTGTTTCAGCCCTTAAAATTCTGGGTCCAAGGGAATAAGATAAAAATCCTTTTTCCTTTGATTGAGTTATTTCATTTTCTGAAAATCCCCCTTCAGGCCCGATAAGAATCAGTATTTTTTTATTGAAAGGGTTTTTTTCCAATGTATCAAGCCTTCGGGTCGCCTTTTCCCAAAAGGCAATTTTTAAATCATGGGAGTCGGTTTTGTTTAACAATTTGTTAAAACTTAAGGGTTTTGAAATTTTTGGCAGCCTGCTTCTCCGGCATTGTTTTAAGGATTCTTTGGCAATGATTTCCCATCGCTGATGTCTTTTTTCCATACTTTTTTCATTTGGGGTGGGAATGGATCGTTCACAATAAAAAGGAATCCACTCATAGATGCCAAGCTGGGTAATATGTTTGATCACAAGATCCATTTTTTTATCTTTGAGCATGCCTGAGCACAGGGTAATATTTATGGGAGATTCTGTTAAAGCATCTTGTTCATCAATGATATCAATTCCGATATCGCCTTGAGAAATAGATGTAATGATGGCCGTATAATCTTTGCCCTGGCCATTGGTGATATCGATCCTATCGCCTGTATTTAATCTTAACACCTTTGAAATATGTTTTGCATCCTGTCCATGGATGCTTGCGCTTGACGGTATGGAATCGATGTCTGGAATGATAAATTTTTGCATCATGAGATTGTTTAAACCAATGGAGGGTACATTGTAAATGGCTTTTTTAAATAGTTGACACTTTGATCCGGCTTTGGTATTTTTTGACGTTCGCAGATATTGGACTATATGTTGTTTTTAATATCTTAATCAAGTGAGGACATTATGGTCGATATGACAGATTGGTATGATGATTTTATAAAAGAAGAAAAGACAGATGTGGAAATTGTTGAGCTGACGGATATTGTTGAAGGGGGAAAAGAGCTCTCAACACAGGAGGATATCATTGAGTTGACAGAT
>JAHJDU010000462.1 GCA_018812385.1 Pseudomonadota bacterium | reverse complement strand
GTTTATTTGATAGTTTGGTGATTAAATAACTAATTAACAATAACATATTAATATATAAACATAAATCACTCGCGTTCGATCCGAGTTGTTAAAAATTGTAACAATACTTATCAAATATAATTTTTTTCTTGACAAGTATTGTTGGTTATGAAAGGCTTTGTTAGCTTTATTACAACGGGAGGTGAACGATGATGATAGAAATTCCAATATGTCCTGAATGCAAAAAGGAAATACCTTTAAATTCAATCAAGTGTCATCATTGCTCAAAGTCTGTTTCATCTGTGAAATTTCGTAAAATTTTCAGCTGGAATTGGGTTGACAGGGTATTTCTTATTTTTTCAGTTTTAATTTTTGTTTCATTCTTTATACCATGGTTCCCTGGAAAATTTCTTTCGCAGGAAAATCCTTTGTCCCGGCTTAACATGCTCCTGCATCTTGTGGACCTGGATATAAAGTTCCTTGAGTCCTATGATGTTTTGAGAATGATCTTGATTGTTCCGCTGTTTTCACTGCTTCTCTTTTTAATGGTTTATCTGGGTGACAGCCTGAAAACCACGTCTTTCCCAGGTATATTTCTTATCGTCTGTATACTTGTGTCCATATTTGCGTTTATTTTTCAAACCCTGTCTGGTATTTTTCAATTGGCCGCAGCCTCTCTTTTTTTCGGGGTATTTTTATATTATTTACGACAATGCTACAAAAAAGGAACACTTGGCAGGATATCGTATTATCTTTTATTTATTTTTATTCTGAGCTCCATTTTTCTTTATCTTTTTGATCTTTCAACAAAATTTTATACCAGGCTTGATCCCCTTATTCTGGGCGAAACCTGGGGATTTTTTATGATTTGGATAGTTTCGGGTCTGTTTGTTATGGTAGCGGTACTGTATAACATGCGCTCTGTTGAGGATTTCTGGATGGTAATATTTGCACTGAGCTTTTCTGTGATTGCCTATTCAAACCTGATTTATCCATTATTTGTATCCGGGCCATTAAAGTTTTTTGCGGACAACCTTTATGAAACTTCTGTTCAGCTTATCGCGCATATGCGCATTGTCGGGATTTCCCTGGTCATAGCCATTGCAGCAGGTGTTCCGGTCGGTGTTTATATCACGCGCCATCCGGGTGCTGCAGGAATTGTTCTTTATATATCAAGCATTCTCATTACCATACCCAGTATTGCCATGTTCGGGTTTATGATGCCGATTCTTTCGAGCATTGACAATGCATGGGATGCGGTCAACGGGATCGGGATCGGGGTTGTTCCGGCCATCGTGGCATTGGCTTTGTATTCCCTGCTTCCGATTATCAGAAATACCTATATCGCATTAAAAAGTGTAGACCCTGCCACTATTGAGGCAGGCCGGGGTATGGGGATGACAAATTTCCAGCTTCTTGTCCAACTGCAGTTGCCTCTCTCAGCACCCATTATTATGGCAGGCGTCAGGACAGCAGTGGTTATGGGGATTGCCATTGCTGCCATTGCCGCATACATCGGTGCAGGAGGATTAGGGCTTTTTGTAAGTGAAGGGCTTCAGATGTCAACCAATGCCTCGGTTATTGCAGGTGCCATTGCCATGAGTCTTCTTGCCGTTGTGGCGGATATCTTCCTGGCAAAAGTAGAGGAATGGGTTACCCCGACCGGCCTTAAAGTCAAACAGGCTACAGAATAATAAAGGAAAAAATTATGGGAATCATGTTAAGCCTTCAGAAAGTAACAAAAATATATCCTGGAGCCGGGCATATCAAGGCTGTCAATGAACTCTCCTTTGATCTGGAGGAAGGTGAGATCTGTACTGTCGCCGGGCCTTCGGGATGCGGCAAAACCACTGCCATGAAAATGATCAACCGCTTGATATCTATTAGCAGCGGAAAGATCATCATCGACGGCAATGATATTTCCAGGCTCAACACAATAGAGCTTCGAAGAAGCATAGGGTATGTGATTCAAAACATCGGCCTGTTTCCCAACATGACTATTGGTGAAAATATTGCCATTATTCCGAAACTTTTAAAATGGAATAAATCAAGAATCGATGAAAAAGTGCAGAGGCTTCTTGAAATCGTTAACCTTGATCCTGACGAGTACCGGGACAGATACCCAAAAGAACTTTCCGGCGGTCAGCAGCAGCGGATCGGGGTTGCCCGGGCAATGGCCGGAGATCCGCCTATCATGCTTATGGATGAACCGTTTGGCGCCATTGATCCTATTAACAGGGAACATTTGCAGAATGAATTTTTAAAAATACAGGAGAAGGTTAAAAAAACCATTGTATTTGTCACCCATGATATTAATGAGGCCATAAAAATGGGAGATAAAATCTGCCTGTTAAAAGACGGTCAACTAGTCCAGTTTGCATCCCCGGAAAAGATACTGACCCATCCGGAAAACGATTTTGTTGCTAGTTTTGTGGGCAGAGACCGGACCCTCAAACGTCTTAACCTGTTTACTATAAAACGTGCAATGAAAGACAACCCGCCGGTTATTCATCAGGATGAAACCATTGAAACGGCCCGTAATATGTTCTCAAAAATCGACATCCGATACCTGATTGCAGTGGATGGAGAAGGGACCCTCACCGGAATGGTCGATAAGCATGATATCCCTGATAAAGCAACCCGGGTTAAAGATGCAGTGACACCGACCGATGCATGGCTGACAGTACATTCGAGTCTTAAGGACGGTTTGTCCGAGATTTTTACCCATGATTATGGGTTCCTGGTTGTGGTGGATGACTCAAAAAAGGTTCTTGGTTGGCTTCATACAGAAGATATCAAAGAAATGTTGAAAGGATAGAATCATGATTTTTCGAATTGGGTTTCAGCTGGTCAAAAGGCTGGCGCCGGTTTTTTTAACGATTCTTTTTATTGTATGGCTTTATACCTATTACGGGGCCTGGGACTACACGATCAAAAACATTTCAGAGTTTTTCAGATTGATTTTTGAACACTTTGCCCTAGTCGTTATCAGCATGTTCTGTGCAGTCCTTGTTGGAGTGACACTTGGGACCATAATGACACGAAAGAGCATGGAGAAGACGTCTTCGGCTATAATGGCTGTGGTCAATGTCTGGCAGTCTGTCCCTTCGCTTGGTGTGCTCGCCCTGGCTTATGGGTTTCTGCCCCTTATAGGTCTTTCGGGTATTGGTATGGTACCTGCATTGATTGCACTGTTTTTTCATGCAGTGGCACCCATTGTCAGAAATACTTATGCAGGGATTGAATCCGTGAGCAAAGATGTCATCGAGGCAGCCACAGGAATGGGAATGACTAAAAAACAGATCCTTTTTCAGATTGAACTTCCCAATGCCATGCCTGTTATTGCAGGTGGAGTAAGAACATCAACCGCCATTATTGTCGGAACAGCTCCCCTGGCATTCCTCATCGGTGGTGGCGGACTC
>JAHJDU010000043.1 GCA_018812385.1 Pseudomonadota bacterium | reverse complement strand
TGTTTGATGATATCGTACCCCAGGATGCGCCAAAAGGAACTTTTTCATTGACCACCATGGCTGCAAAAAGAGTTCAATTGCCCGTGGACAAGTCAGTGTTTGCCAAAAGACGGTTTGATGCCATTGAAAACATCTCCATTTTAACCACCACCTCGGGCACCACGGGTATTCCAAAGCTTGTTGAATGGCCAACCGCCCCGAGAATCTGCACGTCAAAAGGCCGTGTGGATATCTGGAATCTTTCCAAGGATGATATCACCATGGCCATTGCCCCCCATGCCGGCGGTGCTGCCGGAACCCTGACCTATTTTGCAGCGCCCATTGCAGGGGCCAAAACCGTTATGCTGGAAGATTTCTCCCCGGATGCGGCCCTGGCCCTCATTGAAAAAGAAAAGGCAACGGCCATTGGTGTGGTACCGACCCATCTTATCAGAATGCTTGAAGCTGATGTGTCAAAGTACGACTTAAGCTCTTTAAGGTTTATTCGTTCTGCCGGCGGTTATCTGCCTCCCCAGGTGGCAGAGGAAGCTGAAAATGCTTTTGGCGCATCCATTACAAGTGATCTGGGCACCCAGGATATGGGATCTGTCTCCGGCTGCCGGGTGGAAGATACCAAGGATCTTCGGCGACGAACCGTGGGCAGAATGCTGCCCGGCAATAAGGTCCGGCTGGCAGACCAGGAAAACAAGGAAAAAACCGTGCCAGACGGTGAACCCGGCATTCTCTATTTCAGGGGACCCCATGCACCGGCAGGATATTATCGGGATGAAGAACTCACTTCTACTGTTTTTGACAAAGACGGCTGGACCACAACAGAAGACATTGTAAAATTTGACCAGGGATGTCTCTGGATATTGGGCCGTGCCAAGGACATGATTATCCGTGGCGGACAGAATATTTATCCGGCTGAAGTGGAAGGCTTGTTAAATGATCATCCTTCTGTGGCATCCGTGGCCATAGTGGGATATCCGGACAGGGAAATGGGTGAAAAATGTGCGGCCTATGTGATTGTTAAAAGCGGCATGGAGTTTGATTTCACGACCATGGTCAATTACCTGAAAACCAAAGAGATTGCCATGTTCAAACTTCCTGAGCACCTTGAAATTATAAATGAATTTCCAGCTGTTGGAGATTCCGGCAAAATTAATAAGGAAACCTTGAAAAAAGATATCCGGACGAGACTGGGGTTATAAACTAAACCTGCAGCAAGTATAATAAGACCCTAATTGTATACTTGCTGCAGGTTTATCAAAGGCCAAAAATAAATGACAAACTCCAAAACCGTATTAATCATATCTACCCTTGATACGAAAAGAGAAGAAACAAGGTATTTAAAATACAAATTTAAAGAAATTGGTGTTTTACCTCTTTTAATGGATCTTTCCATGCGGGGAAAGGAAGCATCACATGCAGAACTGACCCCGTCCCATGTGGCATCGGCCGGCGGATCCACCATTGAAGAAATCAATACTTCCAAAGAACGGTCCACCATTACCAACATTATTATTGATGGGGCTACAAAAATTGCCAGGGATCTTTATGCTGCGGGAAAAATTGACGGTGTCATGGCCCTTGGCGGGTCTACAGGCTCTTTGATGGCAACGGATGTCATGCGGGCATTACCCTTTGGCATCCCCAAGCTGATGATTTCTTCAACAGCAGCACTTCCCGGACTTTCCACAAAATATATCGGTACTGGTGATATTTTATTGTTTCATTCCGTCATTGAAATATCCGGTGTGACGGACATGCTCGCCAATGTCATGGACAGGGCCTGTTATGCCATGAAAGGTATGATAGAGTATGTCAACAACACCCTTGCTACCCACAACAAGAAAACCATTGCCATGACCATGCTGGGCCCGTGTGAACAATGTGCCCGCGCCGTCCGGTCAGCCCTTGAAAAAGAAGGATACCAGGTCACAGGGTTTTCTGCGGCCGGTGTTGGCGACCAGGCCATGGAAAAGATGATTTCCGAAGGATTTTTTCAGGGCGTTATTGACCTTGCACCAGGCGGAGTTGGAGAGCATTATTTCGGTTACATGCGGGATGGCGGTCCCAACCGGCTGGAGTCTGCCGGGAAAAAGGGAATTCCCCAGATTATCTCCACCTGTTCGGTCAATCATATGACCCCTTCCCGATCAAAATATAAAAAAGAATTCCATGACCGGCCAAAATATGACCTTGATAAATTCCGGACCTGGCTTCGCCTTAATCCTTCTGAGCTCAAAGAAGTGGCCAATGAATTTGCCAGAAAACTCAACGGGACAAAAGCCCCTGTAAAACTCATAATCCCCATGCAGGGATGGTCCTCTGTGGATGCAAAAGGTAACCCTACCTTTAACCCTGAAGAAGACCGCATTTTTGTTGAAACATTAAGAGCTAAACTTGATCCAAGAATAGAAATTATTGAAATCGATGCAAACATGGAAGATTCTGCCTTTAGCCAACAGGTAATAAAATCGGCCTTGGAGCTTTTTTAATGGACATATCATTTGAAAGACAATTAATTAAAATGATTGAGCCCTTATACAAAAAGGGTCGTAACGGAGACTGGGATCATATCCTGCGCATGGTAAAACTTTGCAGATACCTGCTGGAACATGAAAAAGCAGATGAGGATATTGTTCTGCCGGCAGCATACCTCCATGACTTAGGATGGACAGCCATTGATTTTTCTGACTTTAACCAGGCAAGTCCCAGGGTAAAAACAGATTCATCAAGTTTTATCCAGCATATGGAACAGGGCGCTGTCATTGCAGGTACAATTTTATCAGAGTTTAAATATGATACAAATAAAATTAAAGAGATCCAAAGCATCATTAAAGTTCATGACCTGCCTGAGATAGTTTTTAAAATGAACAATATTTCAGCAACTCTGGTGGTGGAAGCAGACCGCCTGGACAGATACGGCAAAACAGGCCTTGCGCGATTTAAAACCATGTTCGGGGCAGATAAGCTTTCCGGACAATATTGGGAAGAAGCCAGACAATTAAGGATTGATGGTCTCAAAGAGTGGTTCAGAACAAAGACTGCCATCAACCTGTCTAAAAAACTGGCCGCAGAAATGGGGCTGTTTGATTAGCCGGAGGTTTGGCCTGATTACAGAACAGGCATTTTAAGAAAACCATTTTATGGAGAGATGAGGATGATTGTTAAAAACTGGATGCGTAAAAATCCTGATACAATATCAAGTGATCTTTCAGCAAAAGAAGCCATGATTTTATTTGAAAAAAACAGACTCCCTTTTATGGCAGTGGTAGATAATGGGAAATTCAGAGGGCTTATTGCAAGACGGGATCTGACAGAGGCTGCTTCCTGGGCCATTGCGACCCAGGATATTTATGAAGTTCAATATTTTAACGAAAAGCTGAAAGTAAAAGATATTATGGTTAGAAAACCCGTTACGCTGTCTGTGGATGATACTGTTGAAACTGCTCTTGAAAAGGGCAAACAATTCGGCAGAAGCTTTTTACCGGTTATGGATGGTGAAACCTTTGTGGGAAGCCTTTCAAACAGGGATTTCTCCCATGCGCTAAGCCAGCTTCTAGGAAGTGCGGAAGGGCTGCATGGCGTTTCCATCGAGCTAAACGGTGATTCCAAGGTTACCATAAAAAAAATTCTGGAAGATATCTTTATAATGGGTCTTGAAATCAAGGGGCTGTTTACATTAAAAAATCCTGATTCAGGCGCTAAAAGGCTTATCATAAGGTTTGAAGCAAAATGTCTGAAAAAAATTGTCTCTTTAATTGAAGAAAAAGGTTACAATTTAATAGAAGTGACCAAACACAAAGAATAGAATTATAGATTGCAAACCGCAAGGAGTATAATATGACAAAACGATTAATCGTGGGGATAGCCGGGGCAAGTGGTGTGATTTATGGCATCAGGATGCTTGAAGTCCTTAAAAACCGTGGCATTGAAACCCATCTGATTATTTCGGAAGCCGGAAAACTCAATATCAGGATTGAAACGGATTATGATGTGGATGAAGTTCTTGCCATGGCAGATTTTACCTATACCAACAAAGATATTGCTGCATCTGTTGCCAGTGGTTCCTTCCTGACCATGGGCATGGTGGTGGCGCCCTGTACAGTGAAAACCCTGTCCGGAATTGCAAACTCTTATAATGAAAACCTCTTAACCCGGGCCGCGGATGTCCAGCTGAAAGAAAAACGCAAATTAGCCCTTATGTTCAGGGAAACCCCTTTGCATATAGGTCATTTAAGACTGTTAACCCGTGCAGCAGAAATGGGTGCGCATATTGTCCCACCGGTTCCGGCTTTCTATCACCACCCCAAAACCATTGATGATATTATTAATCAGTCTGTCGGAAAAGTCTTGGATTACATGGGGATAGAGCATGACCTGTTTAAACGCTGGGACAATTCAGAACTGGACAAACTCCTGAAGAAACCCAGAAAACCTGAAGAAAAACTGATCGCCATAAAATAAAAATGCTAAATACTATTTGAATAAGGAGAATCACAATGGCCATTGATGACACACAATTGTCAGGAGCCGAAAGCCTGCGTAAAACCAGAACCTATGGAAAATTTCTATGCCATAACCCTACCTGTATGGGCAGGTTGGAACCCCAGCCTGGAGATAAGCATGTGAAGTGCCCGGTGTGTACCTGTGAATTCCGCGTCGCATGGATTCGTCCTGATTTTCCAAGAATCCGCGGGCCGGTCTGGGAAGTGAACAAAAAGATAGCCGAGGCAGCATTCAAGAAAAAGATGGAG
>JAHJDU010000461.1 GCA_018812385.1 Pseudomonadota bacterium | reverse complement strand
GACGGGTTTAAAAAAGATGAAAAATTACTGGATGAGTATCTGTCCATATTGAGCCGCACCAATGTAAAATTGCTTTCAAAAAAAAGCCAGTTTGCTTTTTATATCAACGCTTATAATGCCTTCACCATAAAACTTGTATTAACAAAATATCCAGGGATTAATTCCATTAAAGAAACCGGCAGTTTTTTTTCCAATCCCTGGAACAAAAAATTCATTTTGCTGCAGCGAAAAACTATAAATCTTGATCACATTGAGCATAATATCCTTCGGCCAATATTCAAAGACCCCAGGGTTCATTTTGCCATAAACTGTGCCTCTAAAAGCTGTCCGCCGCTTCGGGATGAGCCTTATAAAGGTGAAATCCTGGAAAACCAGCTAAATGACCAGGCAGAAAAATTTATCAATGATAAAAAAAATACCTTTATCAAAGCAGATACCCTTTTTATCAGCAAAATTTTCAAATGGTTTGAAGAGGATTTTTCTGACAATCCTCTTTTGTTTATCAAGCGCTATGCCTTTGAAGAGTTAAAAGAAAAACTCGATTCCTTAGGAGAAAATATTAAAATCATTTATCTGGATTATGACTGGACCCTGAACCGGTAAAGAAAAATTTATTCCACCAGCTTTCCAAATTTCTTGCATAGGCTGCCATTATCCTGTCATCAAACTCTCCCAGTTGCCTTGTAATGGCCGGAGCAGTGTCACCTGTTTTTAAAATAATAATTTTTTTCATATATTGGTCAATCGCTTAAGGAAATTCATTTTATCACCTCATGGATAATAACATCTTCAATTGCTTCAATTTTTCCAAGATGCCGGGTCAACTTGAATTCAACATGGTTATGGGTTAATTGTGCCTGTTTTATCAGTTCAGGGATATCAAAAAGGACATGGCTGCCACTGGCGATGAAAAATGGAAAAATGACAATCTTTGTTGCTCCTTTTTGCACAAGTTCATTAATTTTTTTTTCAAGGAGGGGGTCGGCCATCTGCAAAAAGGCCAGCTCAACCGTTTCAAATGATCCTTTTGCTTTTTTTGATACTCTTTCAACAAGTAATGCAACTTCCAGATTGGATTCTTTTTTCCTGCTGCCATGGGCGGCAATAATCAATGCTTTCACACTTTTCTCCCTGATGTTTCTTTTTACTTACCACGGGTTTGTACTTTTATGACAATTAAAATAATATTGGTTTTTTGTTTTACAAGCTATAATTATTCGTACCCTGACTTGGAATCCCCTTTACTGCCTTTACCCACCACCCTTATGGCATCCACATATGAATCGCGTATTTTAAATCTTTTGCAAGACTTACCAATTTAAAATTCAAATAAACAATGGGTTCTGGATAAAGTCAATTGATTTTTAAATCTATTTTTATTATACCGTTGAAACGATGAATTTTAAGGAAGAGGTATGTGATTGATCAAGATATTAATGGTTGGAATGGGCGGCTTTGCCTCAGCCCTGACAAACCTTATGCTTCATATTATCCTTGGTTTCGGTGCTGTCTGGTTTGGATTTTCCATGTCTAAACTATTATAAAGGAGGTTAAGATTATGGTTCTACAGGACACGATACATGAATGATTCAAACAAAAAAACTCATCTTTTTTCAGCACAAGTTTACTATGAAGACACAGACCATTCAGGGGTTGTCTACCACGCGAATTATTTAAAATTCTTTGAACGGGCAAGAGAAGATATCATTGGTATCAGCAAACTATCTGACATGTGGAATCAGCAGGGAATCGGTTTTGCCGTATACAAAGTAACCTTAGGCTTTCACGAAGGAGCAGTTTTCGGAGATCTTCTCGACATCAAAACAACATGGAAGAAAGAAGGTGATTACAGAGTCGTCTTTTTCCAGGAAGCCTGGCGGCCGGATGCAACAAAACCGGCTGTTACCTGTACTCTGGAACTTGTCTGCCTGGGACCGAACAAGAAATTGATACCAATTCCAGATCTGGACTTTCTCATTTAATAAGAATATTGGCAATCACCCATTGTTCCAGTATATCTGACCAAAGTTATGCTGAAATATTTATTATGACTGGAGTAAAATATCGGATACATCAATAAAAATATTCTAACTGCTGTTGTTGCTGCAGAAAATGGAAACATTTTCGATTTGGAAGACTATGGTGCCGTGGGCATGTCTGGTAACACACCTTTTGTGTTGAAAAAGGAAAAGACCGTGCCCATGCCCCATGGCAGTGAACTGATGATGATGCCCCAAAGAAGGCCCATTGTCTATAATATTGCAAAAGACAAGTTTGAAATCCTTGAACAGAACCCATTTAATCCGGATGAAAAAATATTTCCTGTTGCAGTGTTTAATTCACCAGGATATGTAAACCGCCATTTCTGTGCCTATGATGATGAAGGCATCAAAGATTATCTGCCATTGTTCTCCTATGGTGCCGTTGGATTTGGAAAAAACAATTTCAGGTCAGCAGCCATTCTTGTAGATAAAGAACCCCGCCAGGATCTAAGGCAGATGCCCCATAAAAGTATTGTCAAGGGTGTCAGCAAGATGCAAAAAAAATATCCGGATAATCGCCTGATCCGGCATCTTGAAACCTGTGCTTTACAATATGGCTGTCCAGCCGGGAAAAATTTTTTTCTTAAACGGTATGAAGCCCCGCTTCCCACATCAATGGTATGCAATGCCAATTGTCTTGGGTGTATCTCCCTTCAAACTCAAAACAATCTGTGTGCCTGCCAGGAGAGAATCGGTTTTACACCTAGCCCTGAAGAGATTGCCCAGGTATCCCTTGAGCATATTTTTCATGTTAAAAAGGCTGTGGTCAGTTTTGGCCAGGGATGTGAAGGTGAGCCCTTAACAGCTTTTAAGGCACTGGAGCCTGCCATAAGACTTATCCGGGCAAAAACAGACAAGGGCACCATCAACCTGAACACAAATGCCAGCCTTCCTGAGTATGTTGACAAGCTCTGTCGTGCCGGGCTTGATTCCATGCGGGTCAGTTTAAATTCCGTCAGAGAAAATTGCTATCATGCCTATTTTCGACCCACATCCTATCAATTTTCCGATGTCCTTAAAAGTATTCAGGCGGCAAAACTTCAGGATAAATTTGTCTCCATCAATTACCTTAACTGTCCTGGATTTACAGATTCTGAACGAGAATTTACAGCGTTAAAAGAATTTATTGCTGTAAATCAAATTGATATGATCCAGTGGCGCAACTTAAATTTTGATCTTAAAAAATATTGCGCTCTTATGTCAAAAATAGAAGACTATGGCAGGCCTTTAGGGATGGAAACCATAATTAAGGAGTTGGGCCTCCATTTTCCCAATTTGATTCATGGATATTTTAATCCGCCCTTATCTTAATCCGACCCTATTTATTCCAACAAAGGAACACCATGGAAAATAAAAAAATTATCATTATTGATGAAACCCTGAGGGAAGGCATGCAGTACAGAGGACTTGTGTTTTCTCTGGAGCAGCGATTGGCGATTCTTGACTTCCAGGAAAAGCTCAAGGTGGACATCTGCCAGGCAGGCTACCCTCCTGCCCATGAAAGTGAAGCCGATGTTGTCAGGACACTTTGCCTTTATGCCCAAAAAAATAAATATAATATCAGGATTGCTGCCATGGGAAGAGCCAATCTGGCAGATGCCAAACTTCTGCTTAGCACCCATGTAAATGATCTGCATTTCCATCTGCATATAAAAAATGATGCGACGCAAAACAGGCTGGATCAAATTTTAAATGACCTTTTAAAAACCATTGATTTTGTCAGAAAACAGCGCCCCAATGCGTGCATCTCCATTGCCATGCTGGATATTGGCAGATCTGAAAATGACATTTTAGACAAAAGTGTTTCGTTTTTAAGTGATCACCATATTGATATTATTTCTTTACCAGACACTTCGGGAATGATGGCCCCCAACCAGGTATTTGAAAAAATACATCCCCTTGCTTCTAAATCTTCTGATACAAAGATATCGATTCACTGCCACAATGATATGGGAATGGCCTCTGCCAATAGTCTGATGGGGATTTTAGCAGGTGGAAGAGTTCTTGAGCTTTGCGCTTTGGGCATTGCAGAAAGAAACGGAATCGCTGACCTTTATACCACGGCAAAAACACTACAAGATCAAGGTTTTTATATCCATATCAACACAGATGATCTCCACACATTTTATGCCTACTATGAATATGTTGATGCCATTGTATATGAACAAACCCATGAACATGTGCTGACGGTTAATACCCCTGTTTTTGGTGACGATGTAAAAACCCATGTGGCCGGAACCCATGCAGGGGGAGAATATGGGATATCAAAAGAAGCGCGATTCTTTTTAAATATCTTATGCGGCAAGGGCCTGGTAAAAAAATACCTGGACAGCCATAACATTGATTGTCCAGCTGGTATGCTCGATATCCTCACTTTAAACATCAAATCAAAAAGTGCTCAACTGAATCGCTGCCTGACCCAGCAGGACATCAAAACCATCATTTCTTCATTATAGAGCATCCACGTAGGACTCTTTTAACGGTCTTTTGGATTGGCTGATCTCGATCAAAAATATTGTCATCCTCTTCAAAAAAATCCTCTTCCATAAGGCACCTCTTATTGACATTTTAATTGATCCTGTTTCTCCCAGTACTCTTTCTTCCCTTTGATCAATTTAATTTTCACCACCACAATTTCTATCATACCGTGTATTGTCTTCTTTGTGAAAATCTTTGCATTCTTGAGTTCCCCATACCATTGTCAGATTTACCAAATACAGACATATGTGGAATTTGATCCTCATGGCAAAGGGCAAAGCCTGTAAGTTTTATTGTCTCAAGGCGGCAGTCAATACCTTCACCAACGGATTTTTGTGTTTCAATGTTAGCTTTTGATGCATCTTTTAGAAAATTCGTTACTTTGCTTTTCAACACTTTAAACTCTTTTTCCTCTTTAAACCAGTCAATTGCATCAAGTGCATAACTGCCAATAAGTTTTTTAAAAACAGATGAAAAAGTTTCTGATTTTCCAAAGCAATCCATGCCGGCAACCTTACCATTGATCAAAAATACTGCACCAATCTGGGATACCGTTTTATTAAAACCGGCTTCATATTCCCCAAGCCCAAACTTTTCCTTTTCATATATTT
>JAHJDU010000460.1 GCA_018812385.1 Pseudomonadota bacterium | reverse complement strand
TGTGACCTTTATGTTACGTGTGACCTTTATGTTATATCATCGTCTGTATAGGCAAGAACTGATATATTATATTTATTCGCAAGGCTTATAATTTCCTCCCGGTCAAATGAAAGAGATTTTTCAGCTTCAAGTACCAGAACTCCTGCCCCAAATTCATGCATAGTCTCGATGGTCCCACAGCCGGAAGAAGGCAGATCAAACCTTAAGTCCTGGGTCGGCTTGGAAAGCTTTATAACCACGGCACCATTTTGATGAGACAACAAACCGCCTCTTTTTATTGCGGCATCTGTTCCCTCTATTGCTTCAACAGCTAAAATCGTTCCATTACTGATGACAATACATTGGCCGATATCAAGGTTTCCGATTTCTTTTGCTATTTTCCATCCTTGTAAAATGTCTTTTTTTTCAGTTTTATCTGGTTTTCTTTTTGTCCAACATCCTTTCGGGCTGATCAGTTCGGGGAGAAGAAATGTGGAGGGCAAAATTTTTATCCCCTCTTTTAAAAGCAGGTCGGCAAAGGAGATTAAAACAGAATTGTCATGGGTTCTGGGGGTTGTAGCAATAAAGGAAAGCGCTTTAAAATCAGGGCGGATATCTTTAAAAATATTTGTTTTTTTAATACGGCCCAGCATAACTGCCTGTGTAATATTGTGCTGCTTGAAATACTTGATCAGTTTTGAAACCTGTCCAAGGTAAAGCCATTTTAACGCTTCAACATGGTTCGCGAGAATTTTATCTGTTTCAGAATGAAATCCTATGGCAAAAACTTTATACCCTTTCTTTAATGCTTTCTTTGAAAAAAGAAGTGGGAATTGTCCGCCGCCGGCGATAAGTCCTATCCTCATTTTTTTTACTTGTGACCTCTATGTTATCTGGTAACACCCCTGTTGGAATTGACAATAAATTTTATAAAATTTTTTACCTCAGGAATTTGTTCAACTTCAGCTTTAACACGTTCAGTGGCCTGGTTAACAGTCAATCCTATACGAAAAACAATTCTATATGCTTTTTTAAGTTCTTGAAGGGTTGATTGAGGGAATTTATGGCGTTTTAATCCCACATTGTTCAAACCGTGGAGAGTTGCACGATCTCCAGCTGCAATCACATATGGCGGGATGTCCTTTACCACTGCGGATTTGCCTCCGATATAGGCAAAATCTCCAATTTGAACAAATTGATGAATGGCAACCAGACCACCCACTGTGACATTATCACCAATTATGATGTGACCGGCAAGTGTTGAGTTGTTTGCCAGGATAACTTGTTTCCCTGTTTTACAATCGTGGGCAATATGAGTATATGCCATTAAATAGTTTTCCTCCCCCACTTCTGTAACACCGCCGCCAGCTTCTGTTCCCCGGTTAATGGTCACAAATTCCCGGATAATGGATCCCCTGCCTATTTTTAAATATGTTTTTTCCCCATGAAATTTAAGATCCTGTGGAGCACAGCCAATAGCTGCATATTGGAAAATCTGGCAATTCTCTCCAATGGTAACATATTGTTCAATAGTGGTATAAGGGCCGATAGTTGTACCGGAACCTATGTGGACATCTGATTTGACAATAGCATAAGGGCCTATGGTGACATTGGCATCAATCTGGGCGCATGGATCAATAATTGCCGTGGGATGAATCATTTTTACTCCGTTTATTTGTTTTCTAAATTCTTCAATCTTTTTTCAAATGAAAAAAGGGCTTTTCTCATTTCCGGTAACCTGGAAATGATGCGGACTACCTTACGCCATTGACCATGCGGCATATGCGGTATTCCCGATACAATTTCATTTTCAGGAACATCACTATAAACACCTGCAAAAGGTCCGACAATGCAATTGTCACCAATTGTCACATGTCCTGTGATCCCGGCTTTGCCGGCGATAATAACATTCTTGCCAAGCCTGGTGCTTCCGGCAATTCCAACCTGGGCAACAATCAAGGTATTATCGCCAATCTTGACATTGTGTGCAATATGTACAAGATTATCTGTTTTAACACCGTTTCCGATAATCGTCATTCCAAGTGTTCCTCTGTCAATGGTGTTACAGGCACCAATTTCAACATGATTTCCAATATGGACATACCCGGTATGTATTATTTTTTCATGGGTACCCGCATCCTGGGTAAAGCCAAATCCATCTGAACCAATGACTGTTCCAGAATGAATGATAACATTATTACCGATCCTGGTCTTTTCCATCAGTGTTACATTGGGTTTGATTAATGTATTGTCACCGATAAAGACATTATCACCAACATACACACCCGGCATAAGATGAACATTGTCTCCGATTTTGACATTATCACCAATAAATACATTGGATTCAACAATGGGATTTTTTCCAAATTTCACATGATATCCAATATCTGCATTTTTGTGGATACAAGGCAATTTTATTTTTTCCGGATGGAATAGGGATACCAGTTTGAAAAAAGATGCTTTAGGGTTGTTGGTTTTCAACACTATGATATTCCGGCAATGATCCGGATCAAACTTAAACGTATC
>JAHJDU010000459.1 GCA_018812385.1 Pseudomonadota bacterium | reverse complement strand
TGTCATAGGAAGCAGGGCCTTTTTTTCTGAATAGATTTAACTGTTTGCAGATACTGACCAGGGATAAAAGTTATGATTCAGAAAGCCGCGCCTCAATATCCATACGTCCGTGCAAAATACGAACAATTTCTATCAAATCACCAAGTTTTTGCCTATAAAAAATCACATGACTGCCAGCATTAAATTTCAGATAACCAGGCCGAATTTTGCTACAATCATTTCCTATAAGGGGATTTGCGGCCAGTTGATGAAAAGAAAGATCAAGCATCCGCAAATAAACATCCCGTTGGTCGTGCCCCCAGGTCTTTTGGGTATAGCGACCGATCTCTTTTAGATCATACTTGGCCCGATTGGTAAGAACAAAGGCTCTCATCAATTCATGTCTTCTTTATCCAGTTCATCAATTAAGCTGTCTACAGAGTAATCAGTAGCGATGCCACTCATCTCTCCATCAATGAGAGCCTGACGAAGCAAAGACAATTTAGATTCCTGCTCCTCAAGCAGACGCAACCCAGCTCGGATAGCTTCACTTGCAGAGCCAAAGCGCCCCTGCAAAATTTGTTGGGAAATAAATTTTTGATAATGGTCGCCAAGGGAAATGCTGGGGTTTTTTTGCATAATATGGTCCTCCAGATAATATATTAGTTAATATATATTATCTATTGGTATTCGTCAAGAAAATTGCTTAAAGCATCATACACATCGGCAATAGCAACAATCTGCGCAGACTCAGGAATTTCATCCATTTTGAGACCATGGGGATACCTTGAAGCAGGTCAGGATAAATGTGAAAAAGGATTTTTGGGCGGGGTCATGAATTGGGTTGATCTGGCAGTGGGTTTTAGGGTAAAGAAGATTTGATGTTTTAGGGCATTGTTTAAATTAAAGCTAAGGATTGATTTGTTCGCATATTAAATCTGGATACCAATGAATTATAAAACTATTGCAAACGTCCTGGGGAAATTATTGATCGTTACCGGCATTTCCATGGTGTTTCCATTGATCTGCTCGCTGTATTATAAGGAAGACGACCTTTATGCCCTTGCCATTACCGGGATCACTATCATTGGTCTGGGGGTTCCTTTGTGGTGGTTTTTTCGCAGAGATCGAGATTTAAATATAAAAGATGGCTTTTTTATTGCTTTTTTTGGATGGATTTTGATTTCTGCGGTTTCAGGCCTGCCGTTTATGATCCATGGATCAATTCCTTCTTTCACGGATGCCTTTTTTGAGATGATGTCCGGTTATACCACAACTGGTTCAACCATATTGACGGATATCGAAGTGGTTCCGCACGGATTGTTATTCTGGCGCAGTCAGACCCATTTGCTGGGTGGCATGGGGTTTTTAACATTGACCATTATATTTTTGCCCCATGGAATGGGAGGGGTGCGTATATTCCGGGCTGAATCAAGTCCGGGCCAGGTCATTACCAGGGAAAAATTTATCCCCAGAAACCGGGATACAATGATCTGGCTCTGGGGAATCTATCTAGGCCTGAACCTGCTGGAAACTCTTTTGCTGTGTTTTGGCGGCATGTCAATTTTCGAGTCCCTGTGCCATTCCTTTGGAACAGTGTCAACATCGGGCTACTCGCCTTTAAATGCAAGTATCGGGCATTACAACAATGCTTATTTTGACTGGGTTATTATTGCTTTCATGTTCATGGGCGGCATGACGTTCATGCTTTTTTACCACATGATTCAGGGAAACTGGCGAGTCATAAAAATAAATACTGAACTTCGCTGGTATCTGGGATTTATGCTCTTTTTTTGTGGGATGGTGTCATGGATCTTGTGGAAGGAAAATACATATACCCTGATGGATTCGATCCGTTATGGCAGTTTCCAGGTTACCTCTATCCTTACCACGACTGGATTCACCACTGCTGATTATGAACAATGGCCCCAGTCAGCCCAGATGTTTCTCTATGTGGTGTGTTTTATCGGTGCCTGTGCCGGATCCACGACAAGCGGGATTAAAGTTGTCCATTATGTTTTGATATGGAAATTCGGAGTGGCCGTCATAAAGCACATTTTCTTCAGGCCCATGGCCGTGGTGTCGGTCCGATTAAATCAGCGCCCCGTGGATTCACAAATTATTCATCTGGCGTTTTGTTATTTTATCGTTAATATTTTCCTGGTGCTGGGGGGAGGTTGTTTCATGACACTTTCAGATGAAATGGACTTTACCACTGCCATGAGTTCGGTGATCGCAACCTTGATGAATATTGGCCCGGGATTCGGCGGGGTGGGACCGTCTAAAAATTTCGCATTTATTTCAGATACAGGCAAATGGTTCTTATCCTGGAACATGCTCGTAGGAAGGCTGGAAATGTTTTCAGCCCTGGTTATATTTTACCCGTCTTTCTGGAAAAGATAAATAACTCAACTTTCGGCCTTAAGTCCTTGCAGACTCCACTCAAATCTGGCAACTCCTAAAGCTGAGTAAATAAGTTTAGGCCAGGAATAATTTCTGGACATCTTTTAAGTTCTGTGACATGCAGACCACGATAACTCGTTCATTACTTTGAATGTGTGTGTTCCCGACGGCAACCTGCCAAACACCGTCTCTGTGAATGCCCCCAATCATTATTTTCCCATTGTAGTAAGACCCCAGTTTGGAAAGGGGCTTGCTGGTAATGGTAGAGTTGGGGGCGGCAATGATTTCCACCATTTCAGCATCAAAACCATGCAGGTGCGCCACGGAAAGAAGCTCACCCCGGCGAATGAATTTTAAAATCCTGTTGCCGGCCAGTATTTTTTTGTTCAAAGCAAGATCCGATCCCATTGTTGTCGCCAATACCATATAATCTTCTTTGTTCACCAGGGCAATACATTTGCTCTGGTTGCTTTTTTGATGACTGCGGTTTCGGGTACTTTGTGAAGTCATAAGGTGTTTGGCTAAAACGCAGCTCATGATATTGGTTTCGTTTTCGCCTGTG
>JAHJDU010000647.1 GCA_018812385.1 Pseudomonadota bacterium | reverse complement strand
GCATCCATGTAATTTCACTTCGAAAATTAATCACTCCAAATATCTCATCCATAACTAATCGAAGAAGTGAATTCAATCTTGTATCACAATGCACATAAATACTGCCATCTTCGGCCAATAGATCCCGCATCAGCACCAGCCGTTCATAAATCATACTGATAAATGAATCCGCACCTTTACCCCAGGTGTCCCGATAGGCAATCTCTTCCAGCACATTGGGCTTTTTGGTCAGGGTTTCGCCGCCGATTTCAATATCCATGGAAAAGTCGGCTCCCACATCAAAGGGCGGGTCGATATAGATCAGCTTGATACCGCCATGGGCTTCAATTTCTTCACGTAGCGGTCCATTTTTAAGAGAGGATAAAATCAATTTATTATCACCCCAGATCAGCTTATTATTCCAGCCAGTGACCTGCCTGCCGGTTTGCTGATCAAACAGGTCCATCTGTATCGATCGATTTTCTTCTGCCCGGGGTTCATCCACCTGTTCAATCACCTGAAACGGCAGGACCACATTGCAGACTTCACCGGTTTTGCTATTCCACACCAGCTCAACTTCTTTCTTATCTTCAAACAACAAAAAGCGATACTTGTCCGGCAGCGGCTTGCCCGCTTCAAGATGGCGGTTGATGTCCCTTATCTCATTGTCATTGAGCTTCATTTTGTTCCTTTTGTGTTTCTCTTACCTTGTCAGCTTAATTTGCCTGTATTACCAATGAGTCAATTATCTACTTTCCCTGGCAAAATCAACAATATCTTCAACCAGCTTGACAAGGGAAGCAGATTTTTGATCCTTCTCCCACGCTGTTTTTAATGCCCGCGCAATGACAAGAGGATTCTTATTTAATCCCCCTGGACTTCCATAATATTTATGACTGGTAATTTGTTCGACACGCATGGCCTCATGCTGCCCCTCTTGAACGATTGGTTGGACGAAGCCGCTTTGCGGCAGAAAAAACCAAAATAGTGTATAACTCCTATCTGTGTGTCCAATTTCGGATACCATAACTTAAAAAGGAGTATACCATGAAAGAATCAGAAGTAAATCGATTCAAAAAACTTTATGAACATCATCTAAGATCTCTCAAACTTCAGGGAAAAGCAAAGAAAACCATTGATGCTTATTCCCGGGCTATACGGAGAGTCCGTGATTATTTTGATTGCTGCCCTGATAAATTAAAACCGGAACAATTGGAACAATATCCACTGGATAAGATTGTGGTTCGTTCCTCACACAATCTGGTTCGTTAGCCAATTTTCTTATATCTTGTCATTCTACCAGAACCAGATGCTTCAATTCTGCCATCGTCAAGAAGTTGTTTTAGATCACGGCTTGCCGTTGCGCTTGATATTCCTTTATTAATCTTCATGTATTCTTTCCTATCAAACCATTCATTGAGTTGAGCAAGTGCGGAATCTGCCCGCTTCTTGTAATCAATAGTTCCTGGATTCGATTCATCAATGGTATTTCGTAATGTTTGGTTTATTGCTTCAAGCATGAACTCTATAAAGACCGTTGATTTACCAGAGTTATCGGCGTCTGCTAATGATTTGTAATACATTTCTTGATTGTTTTTTATTGCTTCTTCAATTGGTACATATTCAAATATTGGGTTAACTTGCATCAAAAGTCGTGTTTGCCAGAAACGCCCCATTCGTCCATTCCCATCTTCAAATGGATGGATGAACTCCATTTCATAATGGAAAACACAACTTTTGATGATATCTATATCTGGATCTTTCTTAGTGTAGTCAAATAGACCATTCATTAAGATAGGAACCATAGAGTGGCTAGGAGCCACATGCTGAACTTCTGATTCTCTTAGTATTCCAACTTGTTTTCTTCTAAATTGTCCTGATGATCCAACGAGCCCTTCCATTAGAACTTTATGTGCCTTTAAGAAGTCGTTGATTGAGAATGGGTCATATTCTGAAAGTTGATCATAGGCTTTTATAGCATTCTGAACTTCCAAAATATCTTTTTTAGGGCCTATGACTCTAGTTTTTTCAATCAATGCAGTTACATGTTCTATATTTAATGTATTTCCTTCAATGGCTAATGATGAATGGATTGTCTTTATTCGATTCTGTTTTCTTAACCTTGCTTCTGGCTTAAGCAGTAAAAGGCTTCTGCATAGACCCAGAGCCTCAGTGATCTGACCATAAAGGAATAAAATCTTATTGGTTATTTCATAAGGAGGCTTCATATCATATCGATGATAGCATCATTTGATACTATCATCAAGTATTTTCTTTTTTGCGCGCGAAGCGTCTGGCTAACCCCCGAATTCCATTCATACCCCAAAAGTAATGCCTATTGCTCAACCGAATAAGGATTTAGAAACTGCCGTTTCCAAAGAAGTCTCTTATCCACTTCATTCAACTCAGCTTCTTCACAGACGGCTTCCCAATGCTGTTCGATTGCGGCAGTCAGGTTACCGAATGTATCGCGGGCTTCTTCCTCAGAAAGAAGGAAGTTGTGCGCGGTCTCAAGACACGTTTTGAGTTGGCTCAAATTGTTGCCGCCAGATATGAGCATCGCCTGTGAAGCCTCATTGCCTGCACGGCCTTGCGGACAAATGTCATAGGCAGGCGTCAGGGTCAGCGTTTTACCGTCCCAAAATGCCGCATGGTTTCGCGCATGATCGTCGGTATTGCCGCACAGAATATTGAAGACGAGCCGAGAGAACAGCTCTTTCAGCGTATGCTTCGGGTCG
>JAHJDU010000458.1 GCA_018812385.1 Pseudomonadota bacterium | reverse complement strand
GTACCAAATTGTTTTCTCTTTTGTGCGTATTTTACAGCAGCATCAAAGGCAGCCATTGCAACACCGTATGATTGGGCAGCAATGCCGATTCTCCCACTGTCCAGGCCGGACATGGCAATCTTAAAGCCATCCCCTTCCTTGCCAACCCTATTGGAAACCGGGACAACACAGTTTTCCAATATTATATCCGTTGTATCAGATGCCCGCAGCCCCATTTTATCTTCCATATGGCCTACTATGAGGCCTTTGGTTCCTTTTGGAATAACAAAACAGCTGATCCCCCTATGTCCTTTGCTTTCATCGGTCTTTGCAGTAACCAGTACCACTTTTGAATATTTGCCCGTTGTAATAAACCGCTTGGTTCCATTTATAATATATTGATCTCCATCCCTTACAGCTGTTGTCTGCTGACTGACCGGGTCAGATCCTGCCTCGGGCTCTGTAAGTCCAAATGCACCAATTATTTCACCGGAAGCCAGGGGAATCAGAAATTTTTGTTTTTGTTCCTCTGTCCCGAATTTATAAAGAGTTTCACACACAATTGAATTTTGTACGGACATCACAACAGATGTTGACGCACATGAATAGGCAATCTCAGACAATGCCAATGCATAGGAAATTGTATCTGCAGACTCACCTCCATATCTTTGTGGTATCATCATCCCCATTAATCCGAGTTCACCCATCTGCCTGAAATTTTCAGCAGGAAATTCCTTTGTTTTATCCCTTTCTGATGCCGTGGCTGCAACGACTTTCCGGGAAAATTCTCTGACCATATTCTGAATCATCAATTGTTCATCAGTAAGCTTGAATAACATTATGGGCTCCTTTATTTCCCTGAAACTCTATGGTGCATACACCACAACAATAAGTTCTGCATCTGTTTTGCCGGTATTTCGAAGGTCGTGTTTAACGCCGGAATTAAAATGTAGTGAATCTGCTTTTTTCAATTTATTGACATTATCACCGACCTGGACCTCAACTTTGCCTTTAAGAACATAGACAAACTCTTCCCCCTCGTGCTGAAACCCAACACCGCCATGACTTTTTTCGGCTTCAATCACTATCCTGAAGGCTTTAAGATGTTTATTCTCAACATTTGGTGTCAAAGGGGTGTAGGCATAGTTATCCGTCCGTTTGGTATAGGCCTTGGATCTTCCTTCGATGGCATCTTCCTGCTCTTTCAGCAAAAAACTTGAATCAATATGAAGGGTTCTAGAAATTTGTAAAAGAGTTCCAACGGACGGCCTTTGATCACCGGCCTCAATTTTCTTGATAAATTCTTTTGACAACCCTGTTTCATTGGCTAGGGTATCCAGACTGATTTTTTTATCCAGCCTGATCCGCCTGATCCTCGTACCAATGGGTGTGATTCCTTTCTTTTTAGCCATACCGTCTCCAATTAATCGATTAATTCAATCCAATTTTCACTGTCTGCGGCTTTTCCGTATTGAATGTCTGTTAATGCATTATAAAACTTCATTGCTGTTTCACCAGGCGTACCATCCCCAATGGAAATAACCTTATCCCCATACCTTATTTCACCCACAGGAGAAATAACTGCGGCCGTTCCGGAGCCAAACACCTCTTTGAGCTTTCCGTCTTCATGGGCCTTAAAAACTTCATCAATACTGAGTTTTCTCTCAGATATGTTCATCCCCCATTTTTTTGCAAGGCTGATGACTGAAAACCTTGTGATACCCGGCAGGATAGTTCCGGTCAGGTTGGGGGTTACCAGCTCATCCCCCATGAGAAAGAAAATATTCATGGCACCGACTTCTTCTATATATTTTCTTTCAATGGCATCAAGCCACAACACCTGGGCATATCCATCCTTTTTTGCTTTTTCAGATGCAATAAGGCTTGCAGCATAGTTACCCGCAGTCTTAAATTCACCCACACCTCCTTTAGCAGCCCTGACATGATCCTTTGAAACCCAGATTTTCACAGGATTCAATCCTTCGGAATAATACGCACCAACCGAAGAAAGAATAATAAAAAACTTATAGGTAAAAGATGCCCGCACCCCTAAGAAGGGATCTATTGCAATAATTGTAGGTCTGATATAAAGAGAAGTCCCAAGGGTTTCAGGAATCCATTTTTCTTCCAGCCTTATCAATTGTTTTAAAGCATCCATAACAAAATCAATATCAATCTGGGGGATGCACATTCCTTTTGCAGACCGGTTCATTCTTTTAAAATTGTCTCTGGCTCTAAAAAGACAGATCTTCTTATCCGGGGTTTTATAGGCTTTTAACCCCTCAAAAATGGCCTGGCCATAATGAAAAACCATGGCAGACGGGGAAATAGAAAAATCAGCATACGGCATAATTTCCGGATCATGCCACCCTTTTTCCTGTGAATACTCCATGACAAACATATGATCCGTAAATACCTGGCCAAAACCCAGATCAGAATCTTTTGGCCTTGTTCTGTTCGTCTTTGCCTGGGTGACTTTAATTTCCATCCTATCCTCCATAAGTTTCATTTAAATTCATTTTGTTTGTTTAAACTTTTATGAACATCAAGTCTATGCTTTGTCAAAATAATTTCAACCCTACTATATTGACGAGCTCATTTTTTTCAGGCTATTATATTAAATTATTTATTTGTTTAAGACAAAGGAAAAAAAAACGAATATAAAATAGACAGAAAAATGACCTGTTGGGCAATAACCAGAGATAATAAAATGAACATCATGAACCGACCCTGGAAAATGGGAACACTTGAAATTAAAAACAGTTTGGTACGCAGTGCCACGGATGAAGGATTGTCAACCAAGGACGGGGCTCCCACTCAAAAGCTGATCAATGTCATTGTAGAGATTGCCAGAGGAGGCGTGGGACTGATCATAGCCGGAACAGCCTATATCAGTCGTGAGGACAAAAAAGATGGGTGCCCTTAACTTCACGATACCGCTATTTTATTGGCTAACACAATTTCGCCCTTGTCCTTTAGCTCTATAGAGGGCCTTATCCGCAAGTTTTAAAACCTGGTCCGGTGTTTTAGCATCTTCATTTCTTTCAGCATAACCGATACTAATTGTGACCTTCACCTCACGATTATTCTTCTTTGCCCTTTTTTTCTTATCCGTGGTTCGCCTTTCTTGTTTTCGTAGTATAAACAGATTGTTTGCAATATTTTCACGCAACTGCTCAAGATGAACTTTAACTTCAGAAGTAGTCATACCGGAAAATACCACCGTAAATTCCTCTCCACCATAACGGAATGCCTTTCCTCCACCGGAAACCGCCTTTAATTTATTACATAGAAGACGTAACACATCATCACCAGCATCATGGCCATAGGTATCATTAAATTTTTTAAAATGATCCACATCCAGCATGGCAATGGAATATTTACTTCCGAGTTTGTTTAATGTTTCATTCAGAGCTCTTCGACCAGGAAGATTGGTCAGCTCATCAAGATAAGCCATGCGATATGATTCACTTACCAGCGTCAATAAAGGAAGTAACAGCACAAAACTGAATAGAATCGCTATCGTTACCAGGTCCTTAGCCGGAAATGTTATCGCGTAAAGCACCAGAATCATTGCTGTGATAATAGCACTGCGAAAAGGATTGGCCCGGTATAGATAAGAAAGACTCACAACAAAAAGACTAATCAAAATAGAAAGCAAGGCAGTTTGTGAAAAAAACAGCAGTTTAACCTCTAACTCTGGAAAAAGTTGCATATTAATAATATGAGCCCATTCAGAATTTTTGGTTTTAATCAGCCACACCAGGACAAGTAACTGAAAAGCGATAAAGACAAACCGTGTTAAACCAGTCAATGTAGTGATTCCACGTTCTGAATAAAAAGAAATCAAGGCAATGTTCAGGGCAAGAAATATTGCAATACTGTTCAGAATCAGAGCGTTATGGGCACCACCTATCACTGGCAACCAAAATAAATATGCATAAACCAGAGAGAAAAGAATTGTACTAAAGATCACAAGGCTTCGGTTGAACTTTATACCCATAACAAAAGAAATTAAAATCAATAAAAATGGCAATAGCTCCAATACGGGAAGATATCGAGCAGGTATCTGCGGGATCAGTCTTGTCGAAAAAATAGCAATACTAAGAAAGATTAAGTTAAAAAACAGAGCAGTCAATATTCTTTTCATTACAGACAAAATCTCCAGAACAATTTTAGAGAAAAAATATACTATCAGTCACAATACTGTCAGTCACAATATATTGTTTGCTCATCGTTCAAGCCTAATCAGCTTTTGATTATGCGATAAATAACTCAGATATAAAATATGTTATTGAATTATTAAATACTTTTGAATAATTCCTTAAACGGGATCAGGCTTGCGTTATTGTGCTTATTACGCAATAACGACAATAAGGAAAGCCTGGGTGACCCCGCTTATATCGGGATTGTTACGATAAACTCAGCCCCTTTTCCATTGTCTGAATTTAGAGTCAGTGTTCCTCCCATATCCTTTAGCAGCACCATTACCCCGGCAAGCCCCAGGCCAT
>JAHJDU010000457.1 GCA_018812385.1 Pseudomonadota bacterium | reverse complement strand
TTGAAATATAGCTTCAGATCTATCTTTGCCTGGCTGATACCGTTTTTACCTGTCAGTACACGAAAAAGTCCTGTTTTTTACAGTATATCCTATGTCTTCCATTTGCTGTTGTTTTTAGTCCCTCTGTTTTTGCTGTCCCATGTTGTACTTTTAGAGGAATCAATGCAGTGGTCATGGTTTACGATGAATGACGCAGTGGCCGATATCCTAACCCTTATTGTCATCTTTTCATTATTGTTTTTTATCATTAGACGGATTGTCGTTCCGGAAGTCAATTTTTTAACAAAACTATCAGATTTTGGTTTTATTCTGATCGTGGCCCTCCCGTTTGTTACCGGATTTTTAGCCTACCACCAGTTCTTTGCTTATCAATGGATGGTTATTGTCCATGTCCTATCAGGAGAGTTGATGCTTATTTTGATACCATTTACAAGATTTTTTCATATGTTTATGGCACCACTTACCAGAGCATATACGGGTTCTGAATTTGGCAATGTCAGGCATGCAAAAGACTGGTAATACTTTTTAAGGAGATATTCATGCAGGAATCATTAACAACAAAAGAAAAACAGGAACCCAATAAAAAAGAGGTCATTGATGAGGGTGTTGAAAAAGGATTATCCAGACTCACGCCTGAAAAAATATCTGAGGTCATCAATCAAGTCTTAACAAAAGAAACAGGCCCCCGCTTCAAGGCGTATGTGGAGACCTGCATGCGCTGCGGACTGTGTGCAGATGCCTGCAGCATATTCCTTTCCAATGACAGGGACCCCAAATTCTCCCCTGCTGCAAAAGTCAAGCAGACCATCCTGGAAATGATTAAGAAAAAGGGAAACGTATCAAAGGAATTCTTAAAGGATGCTGTCAGAATTTCCTATACAGAGTGTAATGTCTGCAAAAGGTGCTCCATGTACTGTCCGTTCGGTATTGATATCGCTTATATGATGCTGCAGGTCAGGCGAATTTGTCATAAACTTGAAATCACCCCTCTTTATATTCAGGATACGGTCAATTCCCATTCCGCTACCATGAACCAGATGTGGGTCAAGGAGGATGAGTGGATCGACACCCTTCAATGGCAGGAAGAAGATGCAAGAGAAGAATTCGAGAATTTAAGGATTCCCCTTGATAAAGATGGAGCAGACATAATGTATTCTGTTATTGCGCCGGAACCCAAATTCCAGGCCGGGCTTATTTACCAGACCGCCGTGATCATGCATGCGGCAGGGCTGGATTGGACCATGCCCTCCACACCAGGCTGGGATAACAGTAATATGGCTATGTATACGGGTGATTTTGAAATATCCGGCCGGATTGCCCAGGTGCATTATGAAGCAGCAACAAAGTTACATGTCAAAAAAATTGTCATGGGAGAATGCGGTCATGCGTTCCGGTCAGTGTATGACGTGGGAAACAGGTGGATTGGCTTGGCTATGCCGCCGGTGGATCTGGTCCATGCCATTGATTTTTATCATGATCTTTTAACTTCCGGCCGGATAAAGGTAAAGGAAAAATATAAAAAAACTGTTACCCTGCATGACCCCTGCAATGTTTCCCGCGGGAGAGGGCTGCACAATAAAGCCAGGGAAATAGTAAACATATTGTGCGAATCATTTATTGAAATGACACCTAACAGGGAACATAATTATTGTTGTGGGGCTGGCGGCGGCGTTATCAACTGCGGTCCTCCCTGGAAAGGGTCCAGAATGGTCAATAACAGAGAAAAGAAAGAACAGCTTGAAAGAACAGGGGCAGAGGTTTTGATTGCACCCTGTCATAATTGCCACTCAGGGCTTGAAGATATTGTTCATCATTATGGCCTGAAGATGGAGATTAAATTTTTTGGGGACATAATTTTTGAAGTCATGGAAAAGACAATTTACCAGAAAGACAATTAACCAGAAAGACAATTAACCAGAAAGACAGTTAACATGGAAAGGCGATTATGATGAAACTAAAACGATTAATATTTATGTCAGCCGTCATACTTATTATAACAGCATTTTATGCTTACTCCCGGGAAGAAATTCCAACGGTTGACAATATAGTTTTTGATCATCCCCAAAGATCTGCTGCAGTATTTGATCATGATGGTCATAATGAAAAAGCAATGTTGGAAGATGACTGTTCCATCTGCCATCATGTGTATGAAAACAAAAAATTGATTGAGGGTGAGTCCTCTGAGGAAAGTTTGTGTTCTGAGTGCCACTTTTTAAAACCGACATCTGAGAACGCCATTCCCTTGAGAATGGCATTTCATAACCGGTGTAAAGAGTGTCATTTTGGATTAAACAAAGGACCGGTTTTATGCGGTGAATGCCATATCAAAAAGTGAGGTTATTATGACAAAAAAAATTATGATTGTAGATGATGATCCAGCTATTACCCAATATCTTGACACCCTTTTTAAAGATAACGGGTATGAAACCTGTATTGCAAAGGATGGGAAAGATGCTTTTGATATTTATAAAAATGAAAATCCTGACCTTATCACTCTGGATCTTGAAATGCCTGAAGAATGGGGACCCAGATTTTTTAGAAAAATCAGTAAAATAAAAGGGTTTGATATACCGGTTATCGTAATCAGCGGCCTTACAGGCATGAAATATTCAATTCCAAAAGCTGC
>JAHJDU010000456.1 GCA_018812385.1 Pseudomonadota bacterium | reverse complement strand
TGTTGAATATTGGCAGCCTGAATGAAGATATCCAGACTTTGACCCGGGTAAAGGATGAGCTGGAGCAAAAAGTGGCTGATCTTGCTTTATCCCTTTCTGACAGGGACTATCAGGTTTCGGTGTTGCGGGACCGTTCAAAAGCACTGACTGCCAGACTGGCGGATAAAGAAGAAATGACTATATTGGCTCAGGAAAAGATTGAGGAACAGGATATCCGGATTCAGGCCCTTTCCGTGGTGCTTGAATCCCAGAAGGAAGCCATAGCCCGGGAAAAATTATTATCTGCCAGTGCCAGTGCTGAAGTGGCCCTTCTTTCCGACCAGATCACCAAACTCCAGGCCCAGTTGAGGATGATCAGTGATGCATTGGCACTGACAAAGACCCGGGGCCAGGAAAAAGATGAAAAAATTGTTGAGCTTGGCAAACAATTGAACATTGCCCTGGCCCGGAAAGTAAGTGAACTTCAAAAATACCGATCAGAATTTTTTGGGAGGCTTCAAAAAATTTTAGGCAATAACCCGGCCGTAGAGATACAGGGGGACAGGTTTGTTCTTCAGGCAGGCCTTCTTTTTGAATCCGGGTCTGCCAACCTAGGCATCGAGGGGCGCAGCCATCTTACAACCATGGCAGACACCTTATTGGAGATTTCCAGTAAAATTCCAAATGAGATTAACTGGATATTGCGCATTGATGGTCACACAGACCGGGTTCCCATTAAAACCGAGGACTTTCCGTCCAACTGGGAATTATCGGCTGCCCGGGCAGTCTCTGTGGTTCGATTTTTGAGTGAAAAAGGTATCCCTGAAAAAAGGATGGCGGCAGCCGGTTTTAGTAAATACCATCCCATAGACCCGGCAGACACACCTGAAGCCTATCAAAAGAATCGGCGGATTGAAATCAAGTTGACCAGCCAATAGACAGCTTTTTATGGTTGGATAAGACTTATTAGATAAGTCCTGGCATGCCGGGGGACAAAGTAAAGACAATTTGAATGGTCGTCATCATACCTATTTATAAATATTTCAATATATTGTATAAGACAAAAGTTATTTTTGTTTATTTTTCGGAGGGTAAAATATGAAACCGGTTGTGGCCATTCTTGGCCGGCCTAATGTGGGAAAATCCACATTGTTTAACAGGATTATACGCGATAGAAAGGCTCTTGTTGATGATTTCCCTGGTGTGACAAGAGACAGGCATTATGAGGATGCACTATGGAATGATGTTGAATTTACAGTGATCGATACAGGCGGGTTTTTAAGTACAGATGATGATTATTTTGCCTCCCAGATTAAAACGCAACTGACAATTGCGGCGGAGCAGGCCGATGTTATCATTTTCATCATGGATGGCCGGGCCGGACTGTCACCCTACGATCGGGAGCTGGCAGATTTTTTGCGCAGGATGTCCAAACCAGTATTTTACCTGATCAATAAAATAGAAAGCTACAAACAGAATGATGAACTTTTAGAGTTTTATTCATTGGGCATTGATCACTTTTATGAGGTTTCAGCAGAGCATGGTATTGGTGTGGGTGATTTTTTAGATGACCTTGTCCAAGCCCTGCCAAAATATGAGCAGGCAAAAGAAGATGATGAGAATCTGATTAAAATTGCCATTGTTGGCCGGCCCAATGTGGGAAAATCTTCCCTTGCCAACAGGCTTTTTGGAGAACAACGCCTTGTGGTCAATGAAAAGGCCGGCACCACACGGGATGCCATAGAACTTAAGTGTGAGCATAAAGGCAGGCAGTTTATCCTTGTGGATACCGCAGGTATTCGGCGTAAGGGCAAGGTTACTAATAAACTTGAAAAATTTTCCATTCTGAAATCATTAAAGAGCCTTGATGAGTGTGATGTGGCATTAATTTTGATTGATTCGGATGAAGGCATTACAGATCAGGATATTACCATTGCAGGATATGCTGAGGACAGGGGATGTGGCGCCTTGTTCCTGTTAAACAAGTGGGATCTTTTAGATGAAGAGCGGAAAAGTGTTAAAAAGTATATGGAGGATTTAAGGGATAAGGCAAAATTTTTATCCTATGCGCCTGCCATGACAGTTTCTGCCCTTACCGGACAAAGATGTCATAAGATCCTGGATGAAGTGGTCAAAATTCATAAAGAATATTGCCACAGGATTAATACGGGTGTGCTGAATCGGATTATTGAAGATGCTGTTTACCGGACAGAACCCTCATTGCATAAAGGGAAAAGGTTAAAATTTTTCTACGCCACGCAGGTGGCCACAAAACCGCCGTCTTTTGTCTGTTTTGTCAATTTCCCCAATGCAGTTCATTTCTCATATAAACGCTATTTGCTCAATCAGTTAAGGCAGATGATCCCATTGGAAAAAACACCTATCAAGCTCTTTTTCAGGGAAAAAACAGGCAGGATAAAATTTACCGGTAATTCAAAAGAAGATGAAAGAATTTTTCAGAAAAAGAAAAAACATAATACCCAAAGACAAAAAGAGAGAACAGAACAGAGCAAAAGAAAAAGACAAAGAGATAAGGACAGCTCTTAACGAGAATGGATCTTTTTGAATCTCATAGTTGCCAAGACAAATCCCTGGCCCGTCCTTTGGCTGACAGAATACGTCCCAGAACCCTTGATGAACTTGTGGGTCAGGAGCATCTAACGGGTAAAGGAAGCCTTCTACAAAAAGCCATTGAAGATGACAGGGTGTTTTCCATACTTCTCTGGGGACCGCCCGGATGTGGGAAGACAACGTTGGCAGGCATTATTGCAAAAGAAACAAAATCTGAATTTGTAGAAATATCTGCTGTCCTGTCCGGGGTTAAGGAAATCCGCCAGATTATCGAACAGGCCAAAAAAAATCGGGCATTGTATAAAAAGCAAACCATTCTTTTTGTGGATGAAATCCACAGGTTTAACAAGGCCCAGCAAGACGCTTTTCTCCTTCATGTGGAAAAAGGGCTGATTGTCCTTGTGGGGGCCACCACCCAAAATCCTTCCTTTGAAGTCATTCCTGCCCTGGTATCCAGATGCAGGGTCTTTACTTTGAAAAGCCTTGAAAAGAAAAATATTTTAACCATTTTAAAACGGGCATTGATCGATCCTGAGAACGGTCTGGGACTTGAGAAAGAAAGGCTGTCTGATGACGCGCTTGAACATATTGCAAGGGTGTCTGACGGAGATGCCAGGATTGCTTTGACCAATCTTGAGACGGCAGTGCTTCATTTTGCACAAAAAAAACAGATTAATATCCAGGATGTTGAGATAGCCATAGAAAAAAAATCGCTTTTATATGATAAAGCCGGAGAAGAGCATTTTAACCTTATTTCCGCATTTATTAAGAGCATGAGGGGCAGTGATCCGGACGCAGCGATTTATTGGCTTGAACGGATGCTGATGTCAGGAGATGATCCCTATTACATGCTCAGGAGAATGATCAGGTTTGCCACAGAAGATATTGGAATGGCTGATCCCGGAGCCCTGACCATGGTGCTGAATGCCAGTGAATCCTTTCGAATTTTAGGTCACCCGGAAGGGGAGGATGCTATTTTTCAAGCAGCTATTTATCTTGCAACCGCTCCCAAGAGTAATGCTGTTTATATGGCCCATAAACAGGTCAAAGAGACGGTTCAAAAAACCGGTTATTCGCAGGTTCCGTTACACATCAGGAATGCCCCGACAATGCTGATGAAAGATTTGGGTTATGGTAAAGGATACAAGTATGCCCATGATTATAAGGATGCTTTTGTTCCCCAGTCCTATCTGCCAAAGGATCTTGAAGATCAGCGGTTTTATTATCCAACAGACCGGGGATACGAGAAAACTGTAAAACTCAGGCTTGAAGCCTGGATCAAATTCAAACAAAACAAACAACCCTGATGCAGTTTCAAGCAAATGCTTTTTATTGTGGTGAATCAGTTTTTGGATTGTCTGAAATGCATGAGCCTGCCAAGGGCCAGATCGTACTCGTCCCAGTCATCAAGATAGGAGCTTAAGGCTTCTCTGTAATGGTTGGATGCTTTTTCCCGGTTTTGCTCCCCTTCTGCCCACAAGCCCAGCGCCGTGTGCAGGGTAAGTAATTTTTCAGGTTTTTTGCCGGTAAGTTTAATCAGGGTATCCTCTTTTGTTTTTGAAATAAGGTGTTTGCTGATAATGCTGTACCAGGGGGCATGGGTTTCTTTTGAAAATTTTGTTAAATGATCCATTGATTCCTGTTGTTTTCCCATGATTTTCAGGATTTCTCCTTTTAATAATCCCAGGCTGAGGCTTAAGGTGGACTCACGGGTAGGTTGCTTAAAATAGATATCAATGAAATCGATTGCCTTTTGCCATTCACTGTGGGTGGCATGGAAAAAGGCGATTTTTCCGACAATTGTCCGGTTTTCCGGTGCCAGTTCACGAAGTTTGGTATAGATTTGGATTTTTTCTTCATGATTGAATTTGTCCGACTCAAATTGGTGAATCAATTCTGCCATGGTATTTCTGTATTCAGATGCTGATTCCCTGTATTCTTTGGCTTTCTGCCTGAAAGCTTCTACATCTTTTTTATGCACCTGTTTATCTTCCATAAATGCTTCAAGCCCGGTCTGGATATGGTTCAGTCTTGAAAAAGACAGATAATAGACCCAATCATTAATACCCGCACTTAGAATAGATTGTTTAAACATTTGTTGGGCTTTTTCTAATTCATTGTTTTTTTCTGAAATAAGCCCTTCGATAAAGAGTCTCCAGCTTTTTTCAGACTGGTTTTCATAGTCAAAAAAATTAAGTTCCAATCTTTTTTTATTTTTTAATACCTTTGCCAGGTAGCCCAGGAATTCATCTTCTTCATACCAGTCCATGGTAAAAAGGCTTTTTGTAAGGGTGTCGGCATTTTCATGATTTGTAACCCAGTCAATAATATAGAGCATCAGCCTGGATGTTGTGTTTTTCTGTTCGATTAAGGACAGCTTTTTAAAAAAATGTCTGCTTTTATCCATATCCCTGGTACTAAAGTTCAGCATCCCTGCAGCAAATACCAGGACAGGGTCTTTGCTTGTTTTAAGCATGGTTTCACATAGATCTGCTGCTTCCTTGAATTTATTTTCAATAGCAAGGCTGGTAATCTGTTCAAGTTTGGATACCAAAGAAAAATCAAGGACACCATCCCAATGGGGCTGGCCTGTTTTGATCGATTCAATAAATCTGGCCGGTCTTGAAATGGGCAGTATAAGTCCAAAATCTGATAAGGGTGTGCTCACTTTAAAGTAACCGCTTGTCTGGTCTGTCACTACACCGGATGCAATCCCGATAACCCGGCCTTTAGCATTGATAGCAGGCCCGCCACTGTTCCCCTTATAAATAGAAGAGTCCACCTGGATGATTTCTTTGGTGGTTCTTCTGACATGCCCTCTGGTAATACTTGTATTAATATGGTCATCCTGGGTGAGGTTTCCTAAGGGGAATCCTAAAATTATGACAGGTGTAAGACGTTGGATATCATCGGAAGCAATTGTGGTTTCAAGGGGTAAAGGTTTCAGAAGGGAAGGCAGGGCATCAATTTTTAAAACCGCAAAATCATTTTTAAAAGGAGATTTTATCATTTCCCCGGTTTTTAAAGAAGACCTTGGAACCCCGACGATTCTCAGGTTGCCTTTGCCATTGGTAGTGTACGCAGATGAAAGAAAATAAGAATCCGACAATTCTGAACTGCCTCTTAAAGCCGGTAAACGGTTGAATGCTTTTTCTCCTTCAAACCACAAAAACATCCTGAGATCAAATTCAACAGGCTTTTTTAAAATAGTATACTGGTGATAAACCTGGAAAAGGGTAGTGTCATCAAGCCAGGGGCAGGCGACATGACGGTTGGTAAGAAGATATCCCTTGTTGTCAACCAGAAAGGCTGTCCCTTCCACCCTATTTTTATATATAATTTGTTTGGTATCTGACAGCCAGTATTCCACCATTAAAAATGCGACGGAACTGGCATAGGATTCAACAAAGT
>JAHJDU010000455.1 GCA_018812385.1 Pseudomonadota bacterium | reverse complement strand
CTGCCATCAGCCTGGAAGAACTGGTCAGTAAATATATTTTTAAAAAATAATGTACCTATGAGTTTTAAAATTAAAAGTAAAGAAAAAGAAAACATTGGTGTCATCATAGTTGAAGGTGAAATTGATATGTTTTCCTCGCCAAATCTGCGGGATGAATTAACTCCTTTTTTTACAAAAAGAATTAAAGGGATTATTGTAGATCTTTCAGGGGTTTCGTTCATGGACAGTTCCGGAATCGCAACCCTTGTGGAAGGACTTCAATGGAGTAAAAAAGAAAAGAAAGAATTTATATTGACTGGATTGGGTACAAATGTGAAGAATGCGCTTTCCCTGACAAAACTGGATAATGTATTTACCATAAAATCAGATATGGATGATGCATATAAAAAATTGTGTGAATATTAAAAAAGAGTCGCTTTACTTTGGAGGGTTTAATGAAACAATTTAGGATTATTATCCTTATTTTTTTTGTGGTCTGTATTTTTTCCCCGGTTAATAACGCTTGTGCATCATCTATTCAGGATGAGCTGAAAGTCACCCTGGATCAAATTTTAGAGATATTGCGAGATCAGTCTCTTAAGGGAGAAGAAAGTACTGAAAAAAGAAGAGCCGCCCTTCGTAAACTGATTCATGACAAATTCAGTTTTGCTAAAATGTCACAATTGAGTCTTGCCAGGCATTGGAAAGCAAGAAGTGATGAGGAAAAGAAAACCTTTATTGATTTATTTGGACAACTCATTGAACAAACCTATATCTCTAAAATAGAATCCTATTCCAATGAAAAAGTGGTTTTTTTAAAGGAATATGTGACAAATAAGAAAGCACAGGTGGATACGAAAGTTATTACAGATACTATTGAAATCCCCATTGATTATCGCCTGTATCAAACAAATAATGGCTCCTGGATGGTATATGATGTGATTATTGAAGGTGTCAGTCTTGTAGGGAATTATCGCTCCCAGTTTGACCAGATGCTGCAGAAAGAACCCTATGAAAAATTAATAGAAGACCTGAAAAAGAAAATTGAAAGCTGATAGAATGATGGAGTTACAAAATAAAAATATTCTTCTCGGGGTTACAGGGGGGATAGCTGCCTACAAGGCTGTTGAGCTTTTAAGGCTTTTGAAAAAGGCGGGTGCCAACGTAAATGTCATAATGACGGACAGCGCACAAAAATTTGTCGGTAAAACAACATTTGAAGTTTTATCTGAAAATCCAGTGCTGTCGGATTTGTTTTTTGACACTGAATCTTCCGTAAAGCATATTGATCTTGCAACAAGAGCCCATGCTGCCATCATTGCCCCTGCAACGGCAAATACCATTGCAAAGCTTGCCCATGGTATAGCAGACGATGCATTGTCCACAACTCTGCTTGCCGTCACCTGTCCTGTCCTGGTCTGCCCGTCTATGAATACGGATATGTACCAGAATATCAGGGTGCAGAGAAATCTTGATATCCTTGAAAAGGATGGATGGGTAATTCTTGATCCGGATTCAGGTGTCTTGGCCTGCAAAACTATTGGAACAGGAAGGCTGCCGGATCCATGGTTTATTTTTGACAGGGTTGAGGCCATGCTTACCAAAAAGGATTTAAGGGGTAAAAATATTCTTGTTTCAGCAGGTCCCACCGTGGAGCCCTTGGACCCGGTTAGATTTATCAGTAATCATTCCTCGGGCAAGATGGGATATGCCATTGCCAGAGCAGCTGAAAAAAGAGGAGGACTGGTTACCTTGGTGTCCGGGCCTGTCAGTCTTAATGAGCCAGTGGGTGTCGAGTGTATTTACGTTCAAACCTGTGAAGAAATGGCCACGCAAATGCTTGCCAGGTTTGATCAGGCTGATATCATTATCAAGGTTGCGGCAGTGGCTGATTATAAACCCATGGATCCTAAAGCCAGCAAAATAAAGAAAAAAGAAAATATTAAAGATCTTTCCATTTTAATGACCCAGAATCCTGATATTTTAAAGCTCCTTGGAAAAAAGAAAACCAAAGGCCAGTTTTTGGTCGGATTTGCCGCTGAAACAGATGACCTTGAAAAAAACGCTTTATTAAAAATGGAAAAAAAGAATCTTGATATGATTGCTGCCAATATAGTGGGATCATCTGATTCAGGATTCAAGGCTGACACAAACAAGGTAAAACTTTTTTTCAGGGACGGCTCATCATTTGATATCCCCTTAATGGGAAAAGACAAGGTGGCTGATATCTTGATTGATCAAGTGATTGAGAAAATGGAATAGATTTTATAATGGATTCAGACATT